>CAZLQT010000009.1:0-25447 GCA_964561815.1 uncultured Woeseia sp. | reverse complement strand
CAGGTGTATCTAATGTTTTCATACAGTTTCTGCTGGAAAAAGACCTCGATATCGCCTTCAATGAAGTTCAATCAAAAGTTGGGCAAATTAATTCTCAATTACCCGATGACGCGGAAACGCCAATCATCAGTAAGATTGAAACGGGCGAAATACCAATTATCTGGCTGGCTTTGAGAGGTAATCGGACGCTTCAAGATTTAAGCGTTTATGCAAAAAATGTTGTCAAAAGAAAACTAGAAACCATCAATGGTGTCGGCAGTGTTGTCATTGGTGGTGAGCAGGAACGAAATATTCGAGTTAACCTTGATTTTGATCGAATGAGTGCGTTCGGTATCACTGTTCAAGATATTGTAAGTGCATTCAGGAACGAGCATATCAAGCTACCCGGTGGGTTCCTGATTGATAACAGCAAAGAGGATTTATTGAAGCTTGATCTCGAATCACACAATGTTGAAGAAATTGAAAACATTATTGTCACCTATGATCGAAATCGTGCGATCAAGCTAAAAGATATCGCTGAGGTCAAAGACGATGTTAGGGATCTAAGAACCATGGGTCGATTCAATGGCGACCCATCAATTGGAATTGGTGTAACCAAAATCCGTGGAGAGAATACGGTTGAAATCATTGAGAAGGTAAAAGTCAAAATCAAATCAGACATTGAGCCAACATTACCAGCTGGTATGACACTTGATATTGGTACAGATGACAGTAGTTATATCTATGAATTAATCAGTGGACTTGGGCAAAATATATTCGTTGGATTTATTGTTGCATCGCTGATTGTTCTCCTTTTCCTAAGAAGTTATTCAAGTATGGCAATTGTGAGCATAACCATACCGGTCTCACTTTTTGGTGCAATTTTCATAATGTATGCATTTGGGCTCACACTGAATACCATGACCATGCTTGCACTCCTGTTACTGATTGGGATTGTTGTAGACGATGCCATTGTTGTTCTTGAAAATGCTCAGAGAAATCTCAATGAGGACACGCCCGAAGAACGTATAAGGGCGAGCATCATTGGTGCCAACGAAGTTTTTTTACCCATAGTTTCATCGACACTAGTACTCGTCGCTTTGTTCACGGTTGTATTTTTTATGGAAGGTATTGCAGCAAGATTTTTTAGCTCATTTGGTATTGTCGTTTCCACTGGGGTTCTCGTTTCAACTTTTGTTGCTTTAACCCTCACCCCTACACTTGCATCAAAATTTCTAAAAACAAAGAAAGAATCAAATCGAATATTTGATGGCTTCAATCGGAGATTTAATATCATTGAAAATCGTTACCGAGAAATGATTGAGTGGTCTTTGAGTGAAAAGAAAAAAGTTTTGTCTTACGCTGGGCTCTTTGTTGCTATATCTTTTGTCGGCTTTACCCAGTTAAGTGGTGGATTCTTTCCAGAGGAAGATGAGGGTCAATTTACCATCACTGTGAAAACCCCTGTTGGAACAGGCATTGACTATACGAATGATCGCTTATCAGTGGTGGAAGGCTTATTGGAGGAATATAAAGACATCGAATCTTATTTTACCCTTATGGGCTCAGGCATTGAAAGTCAGGCGGTGAACATTGGAGTGATCTATGTAAGGCTCACACCCAGTAATATTCGTAGGTACAAGCAGTATGAACTTATTCCTATTCTAAGAGAGAGATTGAATAAGATTCCTGGTATAAAAGCATTTCCTGCACCGATGTCATTCGCCTCTGGAACCAGGGGTGAAGCCATGCAATTTACCGTTTCAGGACCAGATCTTAATATCCTGAATAAATCTATCAATGCTTTTCTCAGTAAGCTTGCTGAAACACCAGAACTGGGAGATATAGACTCAAGCATAGAACTGAATCTACCTCAAGTAAGCTTAGAGATTAACAGAGAGCTTGCATCAGAAATGGGCTTATCAACAAGGCTTATTGCTGAGGCGGCAAATATATTTGCTGGCGGCATCGATGTCGCACGCTTCAATGATGCAGTAGGAGATGGTGAGAGATATAAGGTCAGATTAAAGGGTGAATACGATATGTCCGTTGATGATTTGGACAAAATATACCTCAGAACACCATCCAAAGAACTGGTTCGCCTCGATACGGTCGCAAAATTTAAAGAAACGGTTGGTCCATCAGAAATAACCAGACTGGATAGAATGTACAGTGCTTATCTTTACAGTGATCCGACAACGTCTCTCAGTAATGCAATCCAACTGATTGAGGATGCTGCTGCGGAAACACTCCCTGTAGGTTACGAAGTTGGTTTCTTTGCCAGAGCAAAAGAGTTTAAGAGAACCAGCAATCAAATGCTCTTTGCATTCCTCACAGGTCTAATCTTGGTTTATATGGTTCTTGCTAGTCAATTCAATTCATTCAGACAACCTTTGATCGTGATGATCTCTCAGCCATTGGCGGTCATTGGAGGAACACTTGGAATCTGGATAGTTGGTTCAGATCTCAATATATTTTCAATGACTGGATTGGTCTTACTGACTGGTCTGGTAGCGAAAAATTCGATCTTATTGATCGATCGAACAAATCAAGAAAGACAAAAAGGAATGGAAATTGATGAAGCCCTACTCAGTGCATGCCCAAGAAGGCTCAGACCTATTTTAATGACTTCTCTGACATTAATACTTGCCATGATGATGCCTGCCTTAGGAATTGGGCCTGGAGTTGAATTGAGTCAACCGCTGGCTATTGCGATTGTAGGCGGCATGATCAGTTCAACTTTTCTTTCATTGGTGATCGTACCAATCATTTATTCCTCGGTAGAGAAGAGAAAGCTCAGAAAACGACTTTATAATCTTGAAAGAAGCGTTTCCAGTTCGAATACATGATTCTGGGTTCCATGAGATTGAACTTTAATTGAACCCAAGATCGACCCAATTTTTCCAGATTTTTCCCATCCCAGATCATTGATCATTCCATAGATCAAACCAGCACGATATGCATCTCCACAACCAGTAGGATCTGCCTCATTTTCAACTGGAATAGGATCAATAGAAATCACTTGGTCTTCAACATAAATATCTGAACCCTGACCGCCTTTGGTTACGATCATAGCTGAAACTTTTGCTTTGATGTCATTGTGATCGAGTCCTGTGATCTCTGAGAGAAGGTTTGCCTCATACTCATTGAGAATGATCCACTCGGCCTGATCAATAAAGTTTAAGATTTCTGACTTATCGAACATTGGAAGCCCTTGTCCAGGATCATACATAATTGGTATTCCTTTATTCTGCATCTCATTCGCATGCAGAATGGTGCTCTCTTTCCCATCCGGTGAAAGAATAACCATCTCTATGCCTTCGACATCAGGAATTGGATTGTTGTGCCCCTCTTCCATTGCTCCAGGGTGAAATGAGGTCAACTGATTGTTTTTTTGATCTGTGGTTATAAAACACTGTGCCGTGTACATATCCTCAATCACCTTAATTCCAGAAATTGAAATACCATTGGAATCCAGCCATGCTCGATAATCTCCAAAATCCTTACCCACAGTGGCACATATGATCGGGTCCATGCCTAACTTCTTCATATTGAATCCAATATTCCCTGCACAACCACCAAATTCTTTTCTTAGCCTTGGCACATTGAAAGCAACACTCAAGATATGAATCTGATCCGGTAGAATAAAATCTCCGAATTCACCATCAAATTCCATTAAATAGTCATAGGCGACTGAGCCACAAACAATTACTGACATAATTTATACCTTTCTTAATTCAAAGACATTCGTTTTTCAATATCGTCAATTTCTTTCGGCAAGGCTCCGGACAGAACATCACAGCCACTTTTTGTAACCAAAACATCATCTTCTATTCTTACCCCTATACCGCGCCAAATTTTATCGACATTCTTATTTTTCTTTGAAATATAGATTCCTGGCTCTATGGTAAGAACCATACCAACTTCAAACTTCTTAGATTTTCCCTTGTCGCTCATATAAGAGCCCACATCGTGGACATCCATTCCTAGCCAGTGGCCAATGCCATGCATATAGAAATCCTTGTAAGCCTCCCCCTCGATTAATGATTTAACAGTGCCTTTCAAAAGACCCAGTTTTCTCAATCCTTTGGTAATGCTTTCAATAGCTTGATTTTGCAAGTTTTCAAAGGTTTGCCCTGGTTTTACAGCATTGATAGCTTCTTTTTGGGCATCTAAAACAATTGAATAAACGGCTTTTTGCTCATCTGTGTAAGAACCTGATACAGGAATAGTGCGAGTGATATCTGCTGCATACATCTCATGTTCACAACCAGCATCAGTGAGAAGGAGATCGCCAGCTTTTAATTTATCCTTGTTTTCAATGTAATGTAGGGTACAAGCATTTGCTCCAGAAGCTACGATGCTATGATACGCAGGGACAGCTCCGTATTTTCCAAATTGGTGCTTAATCGCAGCATCAATCTGATATTCAAAAACACCATCATTGCATTCATCCATGACTCGATAATGAGCCTCAACGCTAATTTGAGCAGACTTCTTCATTAATCGAATCTCTTCTCTGGATTTAATTAGCCTCATTTCGTGAACCAGAGGTTCTAGCGAAACAATTTCTGTAGGAACAACGCCTCCCCTCCTCTGATTGGCTCTAACCTGATTAAATGCATTAACGACGCTTTTATCATATTTTTCATCGTTACCGAGTGTATAGAAAACTTTTTGACGATTATGGAACATAGTAGATAGGATCGAATCAATATCCTCTATTTTGAAAGCCTCATCTGCTAAATAATTTCTTTTAGCGCCAGAGATACCCTCCATATAACCGTCCCAGATTTCCTTTAAAGGATCCTTGGGTCTAACCAAAAGAACAAATTCACCTTCAGGTCTTCCAGGTGCCAGAATCATAAGAGCTTCTGGTTCGGAAAAACCTGTAAAGTAATAAAAATCGGAGTTTGCTCTAAAAGGATAGTCGGTATCCCTGCTTCTCATTTTAATAGAAGATGTGGGTAAAATAGCTATGCTATCTTTACCGATCAATCTGCCTAATTTACTCCGTCTCTTTTTGTACTCAAGACTCATTCTTGTAACCTCTATAGTCCTCATATAACAATTGCACACTTACACGCACATATTCAACTAACTCCATAAAAGCAATTTCTTCATCTTGCTCGTCTGAGATAGAATTAGAATCCAGTGTAGAGATTTGAGCAAAATCTTCAATGATTTCAGCAGCTTCCCCGTCTCCAAGCCTATCGATCTCAATCTCTAATTCGGCAACAGACATTCCATATCCATCAACAAAACCCTGGCACCATGATGCGAGCCCTAGCGCACGATACTCAATAGACTCTGAGTCACTAGGTAATAATGGATCAAAATTAAATCCGCCTTTTTTAAACTGATCTTTAGCATCCTTAATCATGTTTAAAAAGGCATTATTGAACTCCTGAATTTGGATTGATGTTACAGACTTATCATCAGAGCTATCCTCCGAAGTTAAATCTTCAAAGTGCTCGATTCCAAAACAGAGTCGAGAGCTAATGAGACCATGATATTCAGCAACATTGGTTGTTAGTGATGCTGATATTCTTAATTTTTCTAAATCTGAGTAGTTCAATTGAATTATATCCAGTTTACAAATTATTATACCGATTTGACCGATTGCTAATGACAAATTATAGTGTGTATTGTGTCTAAAGTATCTGAAAAACAAGTCTTAGAATCCGTCGAGTCACTCGAGTCCAGAATAAAAAGTTTAATTGAGGAAAAAGATCGCCTTTACCTTCAATATCAATCACTTAAAGAAGATAATAAATCATTGGAATCACAATTAGATAACCTTGAGACACAAAAACAACGAGCCAAAGACAAAGTCGAAGATGTTCTTGAACGACTTAATCAAATTGAGACAAGCGCATGAGCGAACCGGTCACCATTGAAATAATGGGCGAACAATTCACCATCCAATGCTCTCCAGAGCAAAAAGCAAATCTAATTAAAGCTGCCTCATTGGTCCATGAAACAATGAAAAAGATAGATCAACAAGGGACGGCTTTTGGTTTGAATAGAATAGCAGTTATGGCTGCTCTCAATATTGCTAATGATGCGATAACTGGTAGCTCTGAAATGGCCACTAAGATTAGAACTGAATACGACTCTGAATTAGATCTATCTGAAGTCCAAAAAAAGCTCGAAAAGATCCATAACCAAGTTGAAAATTCACTTAACTCTGATAAAGATTTAAAGCTACAATAGTTAAGAAGATTGCCTGCGATGAACGAAGATCATTAAAGGACTCTCGGCCCTTAATTATTAGTTTAGGGATCAATGTCTGTATTGGTTTTGTGCATTACCAAATAGGGAAGCCTGCGCCACTACGTCAGAACCCACCTTACTGCTCTGGCCTGAGAGCAACAAATGAGAAACGTCATTGTGGGTATCTTCATCAATCAACAATGAACAACCTAAGAGCTAGAATCAAAGAAAAAAGGAAGCAACTTTCCGATGAAAGTCTAAAACTTATAGGAAATGATATTCTAAAGAACATCCAAGCATCAATTTCATTTGAAGACCATCAAAAAATAAGCACTTATTTCTCGGTGAATAATGAAGTAGATACTTCCGAGTTGAATAATTATCTATGGAGCATAAACAAAGACGTATTTCTTCCAAAAATTAAACAAGATACCTTAGTTTTCTCAGGCTACAACAAAGATCTAAAACTCTCTTTAAATAATTATGGCATTCCTGAGCCTGACCATATAGATGAAAATTTAATCGAAGCAGCACAATGTGATCTTATGTTTATACCTTTAGTGGCCTTTGACTCTAATTGCAATCGTATAGGTATGGGTGGCGGCTACTATGACAAAACATTAGCTTTCAAAAAAGGGAGTGCATCCAAAAATAAAACCCTACTAGTCGGCCTTGCTTACGAATTCCAAAAAATTGACTCTATAGAAAAAAATGCTTGGGACATACCAATGGATGCTATTATCACGGAGGATAAAACCTACAAAGCATAAAAGGGGGATGTTAGAAAAAGATTATGGCTGATAGAAATGAAAAACGACATGCAGCAATCAAATCCTTGGAATACATAGAAGACGATTGTGTTTTAGGTGTCGGCACTGGATCAACTGTCAATTTCTTAATCTCTGAATTGCATCAAGTTAGGCACAAGATAAAATCTATTGCTTCGAGCTCAGAAGCCAGCACTAAACTCCTCTCAGATGAAGGCTTTATGGTTGAGGATCTCTCATCGACTGGAAGTCCAGATTTATATATAGATGGAGCTGATGAAATCACCAAAAATTTTCATATGATCAAAGGTGGTGGTGGCGCCCTGACACGAGAAAAGATTATTGCTCATGCTTCTAAAAAATTTGTTTGCATAGTGGATAACTCAAAGATTGTTGATGTACTGGGCAAGTTTCCTTTACCTATTGAAGTTATTCCTATGGCCAAATCAATGGTCTCTAGAGAAATTGCTAAATTGGGAGGTCAGTCAGAATTAAGACATGATTTCCAAACAGATAATGGCAATCTAATTCTTGATGTTCATAATCTTAAAATCATTGATCCTCCTTCTCTAGAAAAAGAAATTAACAACATACCAGGTGTTGTTACTAATGGGATTTTTGCCTTAAGACCAGCTAATGAAATTATCATTGGAAACGCTGAAACGACCGAAGTTATTTCAAACACGTGAAACATACAAAACGAAACTTATTGAAACTAATGAGTACCTCGTTTTTATTATCGGGCCTAAAATTTGGGTCTGTTTTGGCCCAAAATCAAATGCTAAGAAGAACCATCCCTTCGAGTGGTGAATCTCTACCTATTATTGGCTTAGGCACATCCAGAGTATTTGATGTAGATCCAGAAGATAGAGAAGAACTGAAAATTAGGAAACAAATCATTGAAGTTTTACTCAACAATGGAGGCAGCTTAGTCGATACCTCGCCAATGTATGGACAGTCTGAAGACCTGCTGGGTCAGATCCTTGATGATTACCCAAGAAGAAATGAATTGTTCTTAGCCACCAAGGTATGGATTAAAGGAAAACCAGAAGGTGCACAACAAATCTCCGAATCATTTAAGAAAATGAACACAACCAAAATGGAGTTGATTCAAATCCACAATTTAGTTGATTGGAAAACACAAATTAAAACTCTCAGACAAATGAAAGAATCTGGTGAAATCAGTTACATAGGAATAACACATTACAAATCCAGCGCTTTTAAAGAAATGGAAGACATCATAAAAAAAGAACCTATTGATTTTGCACAATTCAATTATTCAATAGGTGAGAGAGATGCAGAGGAAAGGCTATTACCAATCTGTCAAGAGTATGGTGTTGCAACAATTATCAATAGACCATTTATGAGGGGAAAATTATTTCGTTCATTTAACAATCAAACACTGCCTGATTGGTGCAAAGATTACGACATCAATAGTTGGGGGCAATTCTTCCTAAAATATATTATTGCAAACCCAGCGGTAACTAATATTATTCCAGCAACGTCTAAATCAAAGAACATGCTCGACAACAGTATTGCAGGCATGGGAAGAGTAACTGATCTTAAAATTCAAAAAAGAATGCTGGAGATGCTATAGGTCTATCGTTTAGAAAACTGGGTCGCTTTTCTGGCTTTCTTTAAACCCACCTTTTTTCGTTCAACTTTTCGTGCGTCTCGAGTTAAAAAGCCTTTTTCTCTCAGAGCAGAACGTAAATTTTCATCATAACTTAGCAAGGCTCTGCTCAAGCCATGCCTGATTGCACCAGCTTGGCCGCTTCCACCTCCACCTTTTACAGTTGCAGTAACGTCAATCTTTCCAATCAATTCTGTGTGTTCTAAGGGTTGTCTAACGATCATTCGTGCCGTCTCTCGATCGAAGAATTCATCGATGGGTTTCTTATTTACAGTAATGCTCCCCTTACCTTTTTTAATGAAGACTCTAGCAGTAGATGTCTTTCTTCTGCCGGTTCCGTAATGTACTTCTGTTGCCATAATTTAGTTAAATCTCCAAAGGCTTTGGAGCCTGTGCTTCATGAGTATGATCAGGTCCCGAAAATACTCTTAATTTTTTTATCATTGCATTACCTAACTTTGTCTTAGGCAACATCCCTCTAACTGATTTCATCAGAACAGTTTCTGGACTCTTTTTCATCATCGTTGATAAATTTGAAGATTTCATATTACCGATATAGCCAGTGTGCTTATAATACATTTTGTCTTCCATCTTATTCCCGGTAACAGTAATTTTTGAGGCATTAATAACCACAATATAATCCCCTGTATCCACATGAGGAGTATATATTGGCTTATGCTTGCCCCTTAGCCTTGTAGCGATCTCAGTAGACAATCTGCCTAGAGTTTTATCCTTAGCATCAACCAAGTACCAATCTCTAACTACATCTTCTGTTTTTGCTGAAATAGTCTTCATTTACTAGTTCTTTAATCGTTATAAAAGGAAGCTAGTCTACTCATCTGAGTCTGTTTTTTCAATGAAATCTTCGATTATTAAACTTTATGCTGCGCTCAAGTTATCTCTCATTGAATCGATGGTTTTCTGATAGTCTTCAGTTCCAAATATTCCTGAACCAGAAACGAAAACATCAGCGCCATACTTGGCAATATCTCCAATATTATCAGCCTTGACACCGCCATCAATCTCGAGATAAATATCTCGATTGGAACCATCAATCATTTGCCTTGTTAAGGTCAATTTATCAAGGACTTCGGGAATAAAACTTTGGCCTGCAAACCCTGGAAAAACAGACATCATGGTAATAATGTCCAAAGATTCAAGATGATCCTCAATAAAGGACAGCGGCGTATCTGGATTTATCGCTAAACCACACTTGCAACCCTCCTCTTTAATTAAATTAAGAGTGGTTGATATATCTTCAGTGGCTTCTGGATGAAAGCTTATATAGGTTGCTCCAGCTTTTGCAAAATCAGAAATTAATCGATCCACAGGTTCAACCATTAGATGCACATCAATTGGAGCCTCTATTCCGTAATTTCTCAATGATTCGCAAATCACAGGACCGAAGGTTAGATTAGGAACATAATGATTATCCATAACATCAAAGTGAACAAAGTCAGCACCGCACTGGATGACACTCTCAACCTCTTGGCCTAATCTGGCAAAATCAGCTGAAAGTATAGATGGCGCTATTTTGAAATCTCTTTGCATATTTTTGATAATGAACTTTGCCTATTATCCCTAAGTTTATGTTTAGTTAAAGAAAAAAATCCTAATTGCTAAATCTCTCTTCTATCAATAAAATAATACGATGAATTCACCCGTACTTCAAAATCTGGAATTGATCGGTCAAGGCAAGGTCAGGGATATTTATGCTGTAGATAAAGATCATCTTCTTATAGTCACTACTGATCGAATGTCTGCATTTGATGTGGTTCTACCTAACCCGATACCGGGAAAAGGAGAAGTGCTTACAGAGCTCTCAGAGTTCTGGTTTAGCAAGACCGCAGCCATAGTTGACAATCATCTTACCAATGATCTTAATCTAGTTGATCTCTTGGATAGCGCTGATCAGCTTGATTATTTTCAAAAGAGAAGCATGATCGTTAAGCGTCTAAACCCATTGCCAATAGAGGCTGTGGTTAGAGGTTATCTGATTGGATCAGGATGGAAAGACTACCAAGCTACTGGAGCTGTTTGTGGAATTGAATTGCAAGAAGGTCTTGAAATGGCTTCGCAGTTGCCAGAACCAATCTATACTCCTGCGACTAAGGCTGAGTTCGGTGAACATGATGAAAATATTTCCTATGAAGAAACCATTAATTTAATCGGTGAGGAATTAGCCAGTAAAGTTAGAGACACGGCCATAGAAATCTATAATTTTGGAGTAAACCATGCCAAAGAAAGAGGCATAATTATTGCAGATACAAAATTTGAGTTCGGGCTCGATAATAATGGAAAATTATTCCTCATAGATGAAGTCTTAACGCCGGATTCATCGCGTTTCTGGTCTATCGAGGAATACCAAGTTGGCATAAGTCCGCCAAGCTTTGACAAGCAGTACCTGCGGGATTACCTGGAAACTCTCGACTGGGATAAGACCGCGCCAGGCCCTGAACTTCCAGAGGATGTGATCGGAAACACCACAGAGAAATACAGAAGCGCCTACCGAACCATTACTCAAGACTAGGTTTAGCCTTTAAAATTAATTAATTGTAGTTTCCGTTTATCTGCTTCACTAACACCGTGAGAGAAATTTTTAATCACAATTGCAATATTTATAACTGAACCTGAGGCGGTTTCTGATTCTATAATACTATCAAGTGATAGAGCATCGTCGGGGTTTGACTGATGCTCGATACGCATAATTGCAGACGCCAGAGTTTTTTCATTATCTGTTGATGATTCGAGATCGAGAATTTCCTGTAATTTTGATTTGTCAGCTTCGGAGGGAAAGTGTTGCATATTTGCTAACATTGAAGCCATGGCTCTAACATTTGCATCGCTTCCATGATTACTATGAGACATAGCTAATGGACTAATAATTATTATCAACAACCCTAGAATCAATGTTTTAGTTAGTGTTTTGCTATTCATTTAATACCTCTTAAAATTTATTATTACTTAAGATCATCTTTAGAAAGAAGAATCATTCTTGTTGGGAATCCCCCTGTATCTATATAGCGGTTTACTTTCCCAGCCTCAATATCAACCTCAACAACTCTGCCTTCATGAGTCAATGAGATGTATGTTATCCCCTTGTAAGACTCAATATCGGGCAAAATAGCCTTGCCAACATCTTCATTCCATTGGCCATAAAAAGGATCGGAAACCTTAATATCTTTAATAAACCCACCACTAAAGCCATCATAAACACTTAGATCCCCTGCTTTTGTAAGTATAAGTAAATACTTACCATCCTCAGTGACGTTTTGCCTGATTGATGGCTTTACCGCCAACTTTTCAATGTTGTAGTTTTTCTTGTTTAAATCCAAACGATAAAGCTGAGGAATAATGCCTTCGGTGTAACACCATTTGATGTTATTTACCCCAGTTAAAAAAGCGGCACAGGATCGACCACGATCTGGATATTTAATCCTTGCAACTTCTTCGGCCCTCTCTTTCCCTCGGGTTCCGATAACGAGTAATTCAGTGGCGCACGAGAAGAATATTCTGCCTGATTCTTTGTCTTTAGTCATGCCGTGCAATCGTGGACAATTTCCAATTTTTTTAACTTCTCTACCTGTCCTTCGATTCAAAACCTGGACAAAACCTTTGAACAAATGACCAATATATAAATTCTTTTCCCCCTCCATATAATGATAATGGTCCGGGGCTGCTAAATCATAGATGCGAGTTGGGATTTCTGACAGTCCATCAATAACTTCTGTTTGAAAAACAATTATTTTGCCGTCACCTTCAGTGATTACTGTATCGAGGCCATTAACGCTTGCCATTTTGTTCTCTCGCGCTCCACCTGGCGTATCAAACGGTATCGTTCTAATTAAATGCGGTGGTCTAAAGGCATTTTCTTTTGAATCAAACCCGGTTGAAAGTATGCTCACAGAGTCTTGATCTGTGTCTCTTCCCCTCATCGCATAAATGTATTGCTTGGTATTGCTTTCCGCTAAAATCATAATGGAAGGCGGAACGGAGACTCGGTTAACAATCTCACCACTGGGGAAATCAATGGTGACAATACTGCTCTCCATATTATCAGCAATAAATAATCTAATATCAGAGTCCTTTAAAAGAGAAACTCGAGTGACCCCACCGTGACCAAAAACATAATTTGGCATTAGTAATAACAATAAACTCAAAAAGCTTACAATCTTTTTACTCATTTACTCTCCTGCAATCATTAAATCATCAATTAAAACTGAACCTGCATAGATCGACCCTTTCTTCTCTGGATCATTTCCTACAGCGTTGATTTTCATTAACATGTCTTTTAGATTTCCTGCCACTGTTACCTCACTAACTGGATAAGCAATCTCGCCATTCTCTATCCAAAAACCATTAGCTCCTCTTGAATAATCTCCGTTGACAATATTTACTCCATAGCCAATTAAACCCGTTACAAGAAATCCAGAACCAATATTTTTAATCATTGATTGCATGTCTTCCTCTGCCGTAGGTTCCAAAACTAAATTATGATGACCTCCTGCATTGCCTGTTGTCTCTAGGCCTAATCGCCTAGCTGAATAACTGGATAATAAATAACCTTTAAGTACTCCGTTTTCAACAATAAACCGTGGCGCGGTCTTAACTCCCTCAGCATCAAAATAACAACTTGAAAAACCCCTTTTTAAATGAGGCTCTTCATGGATATTTATAAATTCAGGACATATCTTTTTGTCTTTTGAATTAAGTAAAAAAGATGAATTACGATACAAACTTGAACCGCTGATTGCACTCATGAGATGACTTATTAAACTGCTCGAGACCCTTGGTGAAAATATCACAGGCGCCTTAGTGGTTTTAATCTTTCTTGAACCTAGATGATCAAGCGCTTGTTTTGCTGCAAGAATACCAATGTCTTTATGTCCTTGAAGATCGTCATAATGTCTGGCACTCGTGTAATCATAATCCATCTCCATTGCACCATTATCTGCTGCAATCGCAGTGCAACTTATGGAATGACCTGTGGACTTAGACATGCCTAAAAAGCCGTGAGAGTTGGCGTATAACGATTGATTCATATAACTGCCTATTGTTGCACCTTCTGAGTTCACAACCTTTTCATCGAAGTCTAATGCGGAAGCCTCGCATTCAATCGCCATACTCTTGGCTTTTTTGATATCTAAGTTCCATGGATTGTATAAATCGAGATCCAACTCCTCGGTAGCCATTCGTTCTCTATCAGCCAAACCATTGCATTCGTCGCCTGCTGTTAAACTAGATAAACTAAATGCTTTATCAATCGTTGATTTAATAGCTGTTTCTGATAAATCATTAGAGCTTGCAGCTCCAACCGACTTATTAAGATAGACAGTGATACCAAAGTTTTGATCCTTGTAATCTTGAACTGTCTCTACGGCACCGTTTCTGGCTGTTACTGAAAACCCTTCACCGTCAGCAAAGCTTACACTCGCTTCGTCTGTGCCTATTGACTTGGCATACTTTAATGCCATATCTGCTTTGTCTTGATGATGATTCAATTGTTTAATTCTCTAATAATTTTTTATAACTTTATTCTAACTTACTTAGACACGGTAAATAAGACATTGTAAAATTAGAGAATGAGTATTCAAGTAGCAATTGTTATGGGATCCGCATCCGATTGGGATGTGATGTCGCATTGCGCTAACACACTTAAAGATTTTGGGATTGAGCATGAGGCCAAAGTTCTTTCTGCCCATAGAACACCCAAAGAATTAGAAGCATTTATTAGTCAATCAGAAAAAGACGGTGTTCAAGTTTTTATAGCAGGGGCTGGTCTAGCAGCTGCACTGCCAGGGGTTGTTGCAGCTCAAACAACTATTCCTGTAGTAGGCGTGCCTTTAATTGCTGGTTCTCTTGACGGTATGGATGCACTGATGGCGATTGTTCAAATGCCTCCCGGCATTCCTGTCGGCACAGTAGCAATAGGAAAACCTGGGGCGATTAATGCCGCGCTTTATGCTATCGCTATCCTAGCTCTAAATGATGATTCAATTGCGGAGCAACTTAGTGAATATCGAAAAACACAAGCGGACAAGGTGCTTTCTGCAAAACTTGACTAAGCCGTGCCACCCACGGTTAGGTTCTCAATTTTCATAGTAGGCTGACCAACATTTACAGGCACAGTCTGTCCGTCTTTACCGCAGTTACCAATCCCTGGGTCAAGAGCTAGGTCATCTGCGAGCATACTTACTTGGTTAAGAGCGGAAGGACCATCACCAATGAGCATAGCACCTTTGATTGGCCGGTCTATTTTCCCATTTTTGATCAGATAAGCCTCGTTGGCTGAAAAAACAAATTTTCCTGAAGTAATATCAACTTGACCACCACCAAAATTCTTTGCATAGATACCGTCATCAACTGATTCTATGATTTCTTCATGCTTATGACTCCCGCCTAACATGAAAGTATTGGTCATACGCGGGATAGTTTGAGATGAATAAGACTCCCTTCTTCCATTGCCTGTTGATTTTGTGTTCATGATTCTCGCATTTAATTGGTCTTGCATGTAATTACACAGTTTGCCATCTTCAATGAGTACGGTCCTTTCAGTAGGTTCTCCCTCATCATCAACATTTAGTGAACCCCTTGCATCCTTTATAGTACCGTCATCAATTATGGTGCAAATAGAAGAGGCAACTTTTTCTCCCATAAGCCCTGAGAATGCAGATGTTTTCTTGCGGTTAAAATCTCCTTCGAGTCCATGTCCTATTGCTTCATGGACAAGCACACCTGGCCAACCTGAGCCAAGAACAACTGTCATTTCACCAGCTGGTGCCTCTACTGCCTCTAAGTTAATTAAAGCCTGATCAACTGCCTCTGCGACATAATTGTGAATTGTTGGTTGATTTAAAAAAGTGTAGTCAACTCTGCCTCCGCCTCCGCTAGTGCCTCTTTCTCTTCTCTCTCCCTCTTCCACAATAACACTAAGACTAAGTCTCACCATTGGCCTAATATCAGCGACTATTCGACCTAGATCATTGATAATTAGGATATTTTGAAAGTTTCCTGCTAATGACGCTATAACTTCTTTTACTCGATGATCTTTAGATCTAGCCAGAGAATCGATATCTTGTAACAACGCAATTTTAGCTTTGTCTTCTAATGAAGAAATAGGGTTTACACTAGAATAGTAATTCTCGGGACTTGATGGTTCATCTATCTTAGAGGTTACTGTTTTCCCTGACTTTGCAATTGATGAGGAAGCTCTAGCTGCTTTAAAAAGTGAATCTTTTTCTAATGATTCTGAATATGCCAACCCCGACTGTTCATCAATAATTGAACGAAAGCCTACTCCTTGTCGACTAGAATATGATGATTTTTTGACCAAACCATCTTCTAATGTCCAAGATTCTTGGTGAATATTTTGAAAATATATATCGCCCATATCAATACCCCTTGAGAGCATTTCACTCATCATAAGATCTAAATCTTGTATTGAAATATTATAAGGATCGAGAAGACTTGCCTTTACATGCGTGAAAATAGATTCCTTATTGTTAGTCATTATTTAAAACCTTGTGCTTAAGTGATGGAAAAGATTGTCGAATAGATCGCAATTCTTCTAAATCAATTTCACAGATAACAATACCATCTCCAGTATCAAGTTGGTCCAGAATTTCACCCCATGCATTTATAATCATGCTGTGGCCATACGTTCGTCTGCTGCCATAGTGCTTTCCCCATTGAGCAGACGCCACTACATATGACAGATTCTCAATAGCTCTTGATGATAGTAAAGTTTCCCAATGAGCCAAGCCTGTCTCCTCTGTAAACGCTGATGGAATTGTTAACACATCAATTCCCATATCAGAATAGCTTCTATAGAGTTCAGGAAATCTGACATCATAACAAATGGATAAACCAATAGTGCACCATGGAGTTTTTACAGCAACTGGTTGCTCTCCTGGAACAATTGAAAAAGATTCATTGTATTGTTTACCTTCTACTTCCACATCAAAAAGATGGATCTTATCGTAATAATTAACCACCTTCCCTTGATCATCATAAACAATAGAACGTGCAAAACTTCGATCAGCAGTTGAGCTTATAACAGGAACTGATCCTGCAATAACCCAAATCTCTAATTCTCTCGCTAAATTTGATATGGTTTTTTGTATAGGTCCGTCTTCATAATCTTCCATAATCTCCTCAACCAATTGCTTTGGATAACCCATAAAAGCGAAATTCTCAGGTAATAAAACAATATCCGCACCCTGCTCTTTAGCTTGTCTGATTAATGATCCTGACAATAATAAGTTATCGTCAACACTGTCGTTTGAATTCATCTGAACAGCAGCAAATTTCATGGTGGTAATAGTAATAGATTTCTATTTAATTAGTAAGAGATTGCATTTCCTGATCGACATCAGGAAGAAATTTATTGCAGTTTTCTATTAAGCTAAAATCAATCTCGTTTTCACTTAATTGTTTGATCTCAGGATTGTCCCAACTTCCATTCACTGAATAATAAGCAACACCTGCATTTTTAAGCGGTCTTCTTAGAATTTTTGTTAAAAGAAACATTGAAGCAGCCGCGGCCGGACCAGCAACTATGGCGGCTCCCCCAGGTAATAGATCCGAGACCAGTGGTTGCACTATAACCATTTGATTGTAAGTGCGTTCAGAAATATCAGTTGCTCCAAGAATAATGACATCTGCGGTTGTGGAACTAATCGACAGATTGCATGTGTAAGCGATGTTATCTGAAAAAGTAACATCTGCCTCTAAACGATCAAAAGGAAAACCTTCCCCAAAAACATCCCTGAAATCTAGAACTAAGCGTTTAGGAAGTTCGGAGAAGCTAAAAAGAGAAAGAACCTTACCTGGGACCCTTTCATCACTATTAATTTTCCCGTCTTTAACATTAATGGTCAAAACACCGTTACCTGAGGTAATATCACTCTTTCGTGGAATTTCATCCCAGGCATAGCTGGTTTTAAAATTAACATTACTGCTATCAATAATATTTGCCAAACCAATTTTTGTTTGAATCCTCTCTATATCAATAGCTCTAGAGGAAATATTTTTTACCTCTAAGGATGGTCTCTTTCCTCCAGGCTTTCGAAAGACGAAGAGTTGCTTAATAGGAATATTGTTAAATAAGAACCCATTGTCTTCTTGATGACTAAAATCTAAATTGCTGCCATCGACAACTATCGAGCTAACTGCAATTGTCTGATCTATAAATGTTTTCCATAAATTAACTTCTACAATAAATTGCTTGACGAGAAGTGGCGAGGGATCCTCTAGACCTTGCTTTAAAGATATCTGATCAAAGACCAAGCTGGGTCTTAGATTGATGTAATTATCAATTATATAATCGACCCGAACACCATCAAATTGTATCTCTAGACCTAAAAGGTCTTCCATGCCTATTCTGATTAATTCTCTCTCTTTGTTAATAGCTCGATTAATTAATGGTTCTGAGAAATAAACAAAAGCAAGCCATGCAGTTATTAGCAATAAAAATAATGTCAGTATCTTTTTCATGAATATCAAATAATATCTATTTTAATAACTAAATGTAGCCAAAAAATGTGAATCTATGATGAATTCAGGATCGATGATAGGGCAAATGGTTTAATATGCTCCAGGACCGATATAATTGCTCAGCAAGAATAACAGGGACAAGGCTGTGTGGAAGCGTCATGGATGAAAGCGAAAGAACTTTGTTAGCTCTATTTAAAACAGATTCTGAAAACCCATCTGGACCACCAACACCGAAAATAGGATTAATGGAGTTATCAAGCCAATCTTGCATCCAGTTTGAAAATTCATTCGTCGTAATTGATCTTCCTCTCTGATCTAGAACAATTAAAGTGTCCTTGTCTTTTATCTTTTCTAAGAAGGTATTGCCCTCCGCTTCTATAATTTGACTGATCGATTGTTTTTTTGTTCTTTTAACGATAGGAATTTTGATGTGCTCACTTGTAATTTTTGGGGGCAGCCTTCTAAGATAATCTGAAATTATAGATTCATATTCCGTTTTTTTTGAAGCAATAGAAATAATCTTAATGTTCATGAGTTATTCACTTGTACCGACACTCCAAAGATCATCTAATTTATAAAATGACCTGACCTCATCCAGCATAACATGCACAATAATATCTCCGAGATCAATCAGGATCCATTGGCCTGAATCATACCCCTCAATGCCTAATATTTGATGCTTTTCCTCTTTGGCCTTTTCACTGAGTTTATCGACGATTGATCGAGCATGCCGGCTCGATGTCCCGGTACAAAAGATCATATGATCGCTAATTGAGGTTAACTCAGAAACATTAATTTTGTTAATTGCTTTAGCTTTCATGTCTTCAAGAACTCCAATAGACATGGTTAATAAGTCAGGGCTAATCATTAACTAGTTGCCTCAGTGGAAAACATAAATAACAATTGTCCGATTTCATCCCAGGGGTTACCTTTGTTGATTCCTTTGATAACCTTATCTACCTCGCAGGCCTGTTCCAAAATATCCTCCATCTGATTTGGGCTTGTTGACTGCAAAAAAGAACCTATAATCTTTTGCTTACTGGGCCAAATCCTAGCGTTCTTCATTGCCTTATTGATTGGAATACCATCTCCAATATCCACCATTAAATCACTGAGATTCTTGATTTCCCAATTTACAACTCGCATTAATTCAAACGGTAACATGCCCTCTTTTTGCAATCGGTTGTAAATTCTCAAGACACGAGACGGTTTCCTCATAATGGCTGCATCCGTGAGTTGAAAAAGATCGAAATGAGCGCCATCTGCAACACAATCATTAATATCTTGCATGCTCACATTATTAGTAACTTCCATTAAGCCAAGGCGATCGATAGATTGCATGGCAACAAAAAGGTTTCCCTCCGTAAGTGCCACAAACATTTCTAATGCTTCTCGATCAATGGATAAGCCTTTGTCTCTTAACCTAGATTTAATCCAAGTCGGCATTTGGGATGGATAAATCTTTTTACATTCAATACTCACTGCCTTTTTACTTAAACTCTGAACCCATTTTGTGCGTTGGATATCTTTTTCCAATTTCCCACATATAACTATTAAGAGATGATCATCAGAAATATCATCTAAAAGCCCGATCAAAGCGTCCGAGCCTTGTTTGCCAGGCCTCGACTTAGGAATATGGAGCTCTATTAACTTTTTTTCGGCAAACAGTGATTGGGTTTTCATATCGCTAAAGACATGATCCCAATTAAATCGACCGCTTATATTAAATCTGGACTTATCCTCATAACCGTTTTTATGAGCTGCAACTCTAAGTTTATCAAGGCTCTCTATAATCAGTAGATCCTCAGCACCATGAATAAAATAGATTTGACCTAGTCCTGTCTTAAGATGCCTGTCTAATTCGCCATTATCCAGTTGCATTAATTAGTAGCCTTTATTGAATAAGCTTTAGAGGGATCCAACATTGGAATTTCATCAATGATGGGGTAGATAAAACTAATACTGGTATTGAATAGGACCTGAGATAAATCATTTTTCAAGCACTCTTTTTTGATCATTTGCAGGCCTTTATCAGTTGTTTCTTTTTCCTTAGTGACATTAGTGTTAACTGTATATAATTTTAATTCCTCACCGGTGTTTGGACAACGAAGAAGTTGAATAAATTCATCTCTCATAGATCAAAGGTCCTTCGGGTAGTGAAAAAAATTAAACTCTTTTGGAACTGGGTCATACCCATGCTTGAACAAAGGATTGCATCTCAAAATCCTCAATACACTGAGGTAAGTGCCTTTGAAAGAACCAAAGCGATCAATGCATTCTATGGCATATTCTGAGCAAGTTGGTTGAAATCGACAATTAGGCTTTAGCAAAGGAGATATATATTTACGATATAGACCTATCAAAAATTTCATAAAGAATTATCCTTCTAAATTCCGGTTAGAGCATTGACGCGGCATCTTTTTTGATCCTCTGGATCATTACATTCAACCCATTATTTCTTGTTGGGCTCAGATGCTCATCCAAACCAATCATAGAAATAAATTCGGGTTCTGCTGCAACAATCTCTGATGGTTTTTGATTATTATATATTCTCATTAATAGCGCGATCAGCCCTGAAACAATTGCAGAGTCACTGGTTGCCTTACATCGGAATAAACCATCTTCTAATGAAGTCACAAACCAAACGCTTGATTGGCAACCATGAACTTTATTGCTTTCAATCATCTGTTCTTCTGGAAAAGCTTCTAGTTGCTTACCAAGATCGATGATGTACTCGTACTTTTCCATCCAGGTATCAAAGATCTGAAACTCCACAGATATTGAATGCTGAATTTGCTCAAGTGATTCCATCTTTTTTATAATTTCTTCCAAAGAGGGCCGTCTGGTCCATCCTCAATAGATACCCCAAGCGATTCAATCTTCTTCCTGATCTCATCTGCCTTCTCAAAATCTTTATTCAATCTGGCCTCTTCTCTATCCTTTAGCATCCCTTTAATTAATGCTTCATCGACATCGGCGTCTGAATCAAACCATTTTTCAGCATCATCATTCATCAAGCCTAATAAATGTGCAGAACCGATGAGAACTGAGGCTAAATCCTTAGCTTCTTCATCAGTTTTTGCATTGTTGATGCTTTTTACAAGGGCAAAGAGTTCACTTAAAGCCTTAGGTGTATTGATATCATCTGAAATTGCTTTGAGGACATTCTCAGAAGGCTCTCCGGGTAAAATTTTTCCCAACTTTCTGATTGATCCATATAGCCGATCAAGCTTTTTTTCTGAATCACTAATCAATGCATCATTCCAATTGATGGGTTTACGATAATGTGTTGTTAAGAACGCTATTCGAATGACCTCAGGTCTAACCTCTTGCAAAAGATCACGAATTAGCAAAAGATTTCCCTCGGATTTAGACATTTTCACATTATCAAAATCGATCATCCCGTTATGAACCCAATAGTTTGCTAAGGCATTACCAGCGTGTGAACAGATACTCTGAGCACACTCATTTTCATGATGGGGGAATAAAAGATCACTCCCACCCCCATGAATATCGAGAGTTTCGCCCAGATATTTTTTTGCCATTGCAGAACATTCAAGATGCCATCCGGGTCTTCCATAACCCCATGGACTGTCCCAACCAGGAATATCTCCAGAGGAAGGTTTCCATAGGACGAAGTCTCTTTGATTTTTTTTGATTTCTAATATCCCACCCCATTCGAATGGATACTCGGGCTCCAGAAATTTGCTCTTCCTCTGTCCTAATTGATAAAAAACCATAATCTGGAAACGTATCAATATTAAAAAAAACATGTCCTTGATTCTCGTAGGCATGGCCTTTATCGATTAACACAGTGATCATCTCAATCATTTCCTGAATATGCTCTGTGGCCAATGGTTCTAGATCTGGTTCTTCAACACCGAGCGTTGACATATCCTCTTGATAAATTTTTGTATACCGCTGAGTAATTTCAGAAATCTTGACATCCTCTTTTTGCGCCGCGTCATAAATTTTGTCGTCAAGATCAGTGATATTTCTTACATATGTAAGTTCGTATTGTCTTCTTAAGAGTCGAGCAAGAACATCAAACACAACTGGCCCTCTGGCATTACCAATATGGGGAAAACTGTATGCTGTGATCCCACAAACATACATGGTTACCTTGTTAGAGTCGATTGGAACAAACAACTCCTTCTTTTTGGTGTTCGAATTATAAAGCCTGATCTTCATTTATGGTTTTTATTGCATTTATCAAAGTTATAATACCTAATGTTTGAATAAGATTCCGAGGTTCATCGTAAATATAAAAAACATGTTTTCTAAAAGAACAAGCATAGAACAGGTTGAAGAAGGATTCGAATTAGCACCTAAATTTGATTCCTCAGGATTAATCCCAGTGGTAACAACTGATGTCGATACTGGAGAACTCCTAATGCATGGATACATGAACGAAGAAGCATTGGAGAAGACTCTGGCAACTGGGCAAATGCATTACTTCAGTAGAAGCAGAGAGGTTTTATGGCACAAAGGAGCAACCAGCGGATTTTTCCAAAATGTCAAAGAACTATTGATCGATGATGATCAAGATGCATTATGGGCAAAGGTCGAAGTTCTCGGAGGTGCAAGCTGTCATGTGGGTTATCGAAGCTGCTTTTATAGAAAAATAGAATACGCAGATGGCAAGGCTGGTCTATTATTTACTGACAGTGATAAAGTGTTTGACCCAGAGACCGTTTATGGTGAAGAACCAAACCCAACGAAGTTATAAATGAGTATAGTCGAAACAATCAGTTATGAACTCTGGGAGAAAGACCCGGAAGCCTTTGCCGAGCAATTGGGGCGGAATCATAAGAACACTGGATTTTGCGGGATACAAGATCACCCGATACCTGAACAAATGGTGTCTGATTCAATCGAGATGTTTGAAGAATTCTTTGCCTTGTCACAAGACATAAAAATGAAATACTTTATTAAGGATATTGGAGGAGCAAGAGGTTATACGCCCTATAGAATTGAAACAGCAAAAGGTGCTAAGCATGCAGATCTAAAAGAGTTTTGGCAAACAGGTAGGGATCTCGAGGATGGCCACCCTTACACAAAATATATGTTTGAAAATATAGTTGCCGAAGAAGTTCCTGAATTTAAAACAAAAATCACTGAGCTTTTTGATGCTTTTGATAGTTTTGGTCAACAACTCATGCAAGCGATTGCCATGTATTTAGGGCTAGAGAATAATTACTTTGAGTCACATATTAACGATGGCAATAGCGTCTTAAGAACCATACATTATCCTCCTGTAGATGAAGATATAGGAGAAAGATCTGGTGCTCACGGTGATATTAACCTGATCACACTCCTTATTGGAGGAAATAAACCTGGCTTAGAAATTTTGGTTGATGACAACTGGTATCCGATTGATACTCCTCAAAGCACGGTGGTTTGTAATGTGGGCGACATGTTAGAACGATTCACTAACAATCGCTTGCCCTCTGTATTGCACCGAGTTACAACTCCATCAGATGCTGTTAAAGGTTCATCCCGATATTCTATCCCGTTCTTCTTGCATCCCAATCCTGATTGGTTTATTGAAACACTGCCCACATGCATAGATGATCAGCACCCGGATCTTTATCCAGAAGGGATTATGGCTGATGATTTTCTTCAACAACGACTATATGAAATAAAACTATTGTAAACTTAATAACATCATGGAATATGCACAAACAGTTTTAGGCGGATTCATTCTTCTTGTTTTGGGTGTCCTGTTCTCATCCAACACAAAGAAGATTAATTTATTCTATCTTGCAAATGCTATTGTTTTGCAATTCTTGCTGGCTATCCTTTTGATTAAAGTTCCTCCAGTTACCTCGTTTTTTGAATCGCTGTCTCAAGGTGTTTTGGCTCTGAAATCAGCAACGGATCAAGGAACTGGTTTTGTCTTTGGTTATCTCGCCGATGGAGCTCCAAAACCCTTTGAGGTAGTAAATCCAGCCAGTGCAAATATATTTATATTTTCAGGATTAATGCTCATTATCGTGGTCTCTGCTTTGTCAGCGATTTTCTGGCATTGGCGGGTACTGCCTATCGTTATTAAGTTAATCTCGAGTCTTTTCAAAAAACCTTTAAATGTGGGAGGTCCCGTTGGACTAAGTGCAACAGCAAATATTATCTTCGGACAAGTTGAAGCACCTTTACTAATTAAGCCCTATCTCAAACAGATGTCGAGACATGAATTACTCACACTGATGACCGTGGGAATGTCCACGATCTCAGGCGGGGTCATGGTGGTCTATACAACCATGCTCAATGATCTTTATGGGACTTCCTTAATTGGCCACTTTCTAACAGCCTCAATTATCTCTGTTCCAGCAGCAATTATGTACGCTAACATCATGATGCCGAGCGACCAAAAAACTGAAGACCAGAGTCAAATTGAAGAATCTAGTCTTTATAAAAGCACCATGGATGCTTTAACCAGAGGCACTCAAGATGGGCTAAATATTACCCTAAATATTGCAGCTCTTTTACTGGTCTTGATAGCACTTGTTACCCTCTTCAATTTTGGCCTAGCAGCACTGCCTTTCGTTGGGGGAGAGCCTATTACTCTAGAAAGAATTGCTGGCTGGGTCTTCGCTCCCATAGCTTGGTGCATGGGCATTCCCTGGGCGGAAGCACAGTTGGCTGGGTCTTTATTAGGGGTCAAAACAATTCTCAATGAATTTGTGGCGTACGTTAATTTAGCTGGTATTGATGCCTCTCAACTCTCTGAGAAAAGTCGTCTTATCATGCTTTATGGATTATGCGGGTTTGCCAATCTATCAAGTGTTGGCATATTACTTAGCGGTATAGGAACGATGATTCCTGAAAGAAAAGACGATCTGATAGCTGTCAGTGGAAAAGCTCTAATTGGAGCTACATTGGCTTCTTGTTTTACCGGCTTAGTTGTTGGAGTAATTTCTTAAACTATTAAAACTACTCCACCTTACCGGAGTAAAAATGTTTTCTGCATAAGGAAAGATATTTTTCATTGCCACCAATATCAATTTGTTCGCCCTCTCGAAGTATTTCACCATCATCATTTACTCTTACAATCATTGTGGCTTTTTTTCCACAGTGACATACGGCTCTTAATTCTTTCAACCGGTCTGCCCAGGCCAACAAGTATTTACTCCCATCAAATAATTCGCCTTGAAAATCTGTTCTTATCCCATATGCCATCACGGTAATCTTTAGTTGATCTACAATTTTTCCAAGCTCGATGACTTGATTCTTGGTCAGGAATTGGGCTTCATCGATTAAGACACAATTTAAGGTTTGCTTAGCATGATGGACTTTAACGATTTCGAATAAGTTATCTGTTTCTGTGAATGTTTCAGCATCGGCTCGAAGCCCAATT
>CAZLQT010000008.1:0-27424 GCA_964561815.1 uncultured Woeseia sp. | reverse complement strand
CTCAATTCAGATTTGGTGGTAGTTTCAGATTCTGGAAATTTCATTAGGCAAGAGACGAACCATAGGGGAAAAGGAAATTCGACTGATCTGTACGAGAATTTGAATTCCTTGGGATCCAAGTGATCAATAACTCCAGCTTCGTCAATAACTTCAGTAGATTCTACAAATTCCCAAGTTTCATGACCAAAGGACCCCGCATTCATTGTAAGAGCTCCGCCAATTGAGCCAGGGATCCCCGAAAAGAATGCCGCAGGTCCCAGTTGATTCTTTTCGGCGAATAATGCCAAATCCATACATGAAGCACCCGCTTCTACTCGGCAAGAATTGTCAGTTTCCATGTTTATCTTATCTATAGACTTCTTTGTTGATATCACAGCGCCTCTAATACCACCATCTCTAACCAGGACATTGGTGCCATTACCCAACCATGTGATTGGCTTACCTTGGTTTGATTCCAAGAACTTAGATAAGTCATCCCGATTCTGAGGGGAAAAGAAAACATCTGCAGGCCCGCCAACTTTCCAGGAAGTGTGCTTTGATAACAATTCATTGTAATAGCAATTATCCACTTGTTTTGACATTTTATTCAGCTGGGATATTTGAGGTTATAAGAGGAGGTTTTTCGATCATCTTATAGCAAAATTGTGTGATGTTTTCGGTAGCAGTGACGAAAGTTTCATCAAACGCTGCCTCTGCCATATCTTTGAGATTCCCATCCTTTGAAAGGATCTTCTTTATTATTTCTGCTAAATGCTCAGGATTGAGTTGTTTTTCATCAATAATCATTGTGGCTTTCTTTTCTTCTAAAAAACGTGCATTAAAGAGTTGATGGTTATCCATCGCGTGTGGATAAGGAATCAAAATAGATGGCATGCCAATTGCTGAGAGTTCTGAAACCGTCATAGCCCCCGACCTTCCTATGACTAAATCAGCCCATTCATAAGCCTGTGCCATATCTTTTATAAACGGGAATATATCTGCAGAGGCTTCATTCGCTTTATATATTTGACATATCTCCTCATAATCAAGTTCACCTGTTTGGTGCATGACCTTAACATTCATGTCTTTAGAAAGCTTTTTTACCGCTTTAGGTACTGAACAATTTATTGGTCGAGCACCTTGGCTTCCACCCAATACCAAGATTCTAGGATTTTTTGAATACTCATTATAAGATCTAACCTTACGGTTGACATTGAGAATCTCATTCCTGACTGGATTGCCCAGAAAGATTAGATCATCTGTCTCTGTTTGAAAAATCCTTGTTTTCCAATCAAAGGCGCTTGGAAACCCTTCGATAACAGCTCTTGCACGCCACATTGCTATGTATCTATTTGCTCTGCCTGCTTTCGAATTTTGCTCGTGAACAGCTATATAGGGCGTAATTTTATTGTGCATCATGAAATGGTCATCAGAATCTTCGTACTTAAAAATGTAACCCGCAGACTTACAAACATCTAATGATGCATAGCCACCCATCCCTAAAACTAAATTAGGGTTAAAATCTCTGACATATTTAATTAAATCCATCTTTGGTGGAATGAGTAACGAAATATATTTCCTGAATCGGGAAACATTTTTAAATCTGCTCTCAAAATAAACTACATCTATTTCATCCTGACCAAATATCTTCTTTTCCAAATCATTGCCAGTAGCAATAATAACGACTTGATGACCGTCAGATTTAAACTTTTTTGCTAGTGCAATCGCTGGGAAAACATGACCTCCTGTTCCTCCAGCGGCAATAATAATTTTATATTTTTGTTCCTTAGCCATCAGTTCTTAGATTTTTCTTGGGTTGTGGATTTTCACAGCCAATTCTCAACACAATAGCTAGAGTAATAAGTGTAATTGCGATACTGCTGCTCCCATAGCTGATCAAAGGCAGCGTCAGCCCTTTAGTAGGAAGTAGGCCCATATTGACTCCAAGATTAATAATCACTTGAAGTGATAGCCATATTCCTATTGAAATACATAAATAACCTTGAAACATCAGTTCAGATCGAATCGCTTTGAAGCCAATAACAAAGATTCGAGAAATTAGAAGTCCGTATAAAGATAAGATCAATATCGTTCCCATTAACCCTAGCTCTTCGGCAATGATGGCAAAAATGAAATCCGTGTGAGCTTCTGGTAAGTAGAATAATTTTTGAATACTCTCACCCAATCCAACACCAAATATTCCGCCACTCCCTATAGCAATGAGTGAATTGGTTAATTGGTAACCAGCACCGAGTGCGTCTTTCCAGGGTTCAAGAAAACCTGCTAAGCGACTCATCCGATACGGTTCAATATATATTAGAAAGGCAAAGGCAAGACCTAGGATAATAATAAGTGCTATAAAGTATCTAATTTTAAAGCCAGCTATAAAAAACAGTCCTGCGGTAACTGAAAGAATGATCACTGTTGAACCAAAATCTGGTTGGCCAAGAAGAAGAAGGCAGGCAGGAATAATGAAAATCATCGGTTTTACAAAACTCATAAAATCACTGGTCAAGGCTTCTTGTTGTCGATAACAGTAACCCGAAATATAAATCAACAATAGAAGTCGAGCTGGATCGACGACTTGAATATTGGGCAAAGGTCCAATCTTAATCCAGCGTGTTGCCCCGTTTGCTGTTACGCCTATATCAGGAATGAAGACTATTGTGAGCAATGCAATTGCGACTATGGGTAATAAAATTCCAAACTTTTCCCAGATTCGGCTAGGTATAAGGAATGCAAACAAACCTGCTGAAAGCCCTAAGGCAATGGAGGTAAGCTGTTTGTAGACATAACCGTAAGGGTCTCCTAGATTCTTAACTGCTATCGGCATTGAAGCGGAAGCTAGCATCACTAATCCGCCAACCAATAAAAAAATAGTGGATATTACAAATAGGTTGTCAATGCCATTAAGAAGTGAGTTTTGTCGTTTATTTGAAGCCAAAACCTTTCCTATAACTTAAGACCTTATCTGATTTTAAGACTCGATAAACCAATCAAGACCAAAAACACGGTGATGATCCAGAAACGGACAATCACCTTAGGCTCAGCCCAGCCTTTTAATTCAAAATGATGATGGATTGGTGCCATGTTAAATAATCTTTTGCCACGCATCTTATATGAACCAACCTGAAGGACAACTGAGAGTGTTTCCATAATAAAAACCCCTCCCATTATTGCGAGTATCAATTCTTGTTTAACAATAACTGCGATTAAACCCATTGCCCCTCCAAGTGAAATAGCGCCTACATCGCCCATAAAAATTTGTGCTGGGTAAGTGTTGAACCACAAAAATCCAAGGCCAGCACCAGAAATTGCACAACAAATAACAAAAACTTCTCCTGCTTCAATTAAGAATGGTAAATCTAAATACGTTGAAAAATTAAAATTACCACTAACGTATGCAAAAATTCCCAAAGCTATTGAAATCATAACCACAGGCATTATAGCCAATCCATCAAGGCCATCGGTTAGATTAACAGCATTACTCGAACCAACAATTACCAACATGGCAAAGGGTAAGAACAACCAGCCAATATCCCACATAATATTATTGGTAAACGGTATCAGTACTTCTGTAGAAATAGGTTGACCTGAAGCATTAAATAAATAGTTCATAGCTCCAAAAGCTATAGCTAATTGAAAAATAAATTTCACAAGAGCTTTCATGCCATTTTTATTACCTCTCAACTTCATGTAATCATCAATAAATCCTATAAGCCCAAAGAGAAGCATACTGATAAGGATTGCCACGATGAATGTGTTTGAAAGATCGGCCCAAATTAAGGTGCTGATTGCTACAGAAAATAATATCAGTAGGCCTCCCATGGTTGGAGTTCCTTGCTTGGATGAATGAGATTCTGGGCCATCTTCCCTAATCACCTCACCGATTTTTTCACCTTCGAGAAGACTAATTAATTTAGGACCAAAGACAAAAGAAACTACCAGAGCAGTCAGGGCGCTGAGTATCCCTCTAGTAGTGATATAGGTAAATGCATTAAATGCAGAATAGAATTCAATTAACTGATCTGAGAAATATAAAAACAAATTTTTTCCTTAATAAACTTACTAATGAATCATCCTGACAAGATTAAATTCTACCAGAGATAAATACTATAGTTTATCTGGAGTTGCTCCAATTAACCTTAATGTTCTGGATACTATCGTCGAAAATATTGGTGCAGCAACTTGACCTCCATAATATTCATTCCCCTGCGGCTCGTTGACGATTACTGCGACTGCGATTTTAGGGTTGCTAATAGGTGCTACTCCAACAAAGATTGCGTTGTGTGCATCTTGAGTATAATTAGAGGCTGCAATTTGTGCTGTGCCTGTTTTACCTCCTACCCTATAACCCTTCACCTTTGCTCTAACTGCTGATCTTTCAACAACTTGTTCAAGCATCAGGAGTAGTGTTGCCGATGTTTCTGGAGAAAACACTCTATCACCTATAACCTCTTCATCAATCCGCTCTAGAGAAATATTATTCTTGATTCCATTATTAGCTATAGTGGCATAGGCACTGGCTAATTGAATCAGATTAACATCGACATTATAGCCATAAGCTAAAGAAGCTCTCATGCCGTCTCTCCAGCGCTGATAAGAACTGTCCAAGGTACCAGAGGTCTCACCAGGGAATCCTGAGGTTGTTGCCTCACCTATTCCTAATTTGGAGAGCGTCTCAAAGAATAACTTTGGTTCGGTTGATAATGAGATTTTAGAGGCTCCAACATTGCTTGATTTGACCAGAATCTCTCCAAGATTTAGGGCTCCATAATATCTCGGGTCTTTAATCTCTCTAGAGCCTATAGAATAAGGAATCGTATCTATTGTATCTGATGCCTCAAAGATCCCGTATTCAAGTGCTGTGGCTATTATTAATGTCTTAAATGTTGAGCCTGGCTCAAATTTATCAGTTGCAGCTCTGTTCTTATAAAACTGAGGCAATCTTAAATTAAGATCAGACATATCTGCAGAGGGTTGATTAACCATTGCAAGAACTTCACCAGTTTCAATATCTAAAACAACTGCTGATGCTCTCTTGCCTTTGTATTTTTTAACACCATTGTTTAAAGCACTGTGAGCTATATATTGAATCCTAATATCGATGCTCGAAATAAAATCACGCCCCTGTTTGGCACGCTCAATAATTTCTATATCGCGAATTGTATTTAAGGATGTATCAGTTAGCGTCCTCTTCCTTCCGTCCTGTCCTGATAAATATTTATTAAGAGCGTATTCAAGGCCTTCTTGACCTTGGTCTTCATTATTATTAAAACCAATAAATTGTGAGGTTACTTCACCATTGGGGTTAAACCTTTTGTAATCCTTCTCTAGCCAAAAATAATTTCTTTTACGTAGCTCTTTAATTGTATTGATTTGCTCCTTTTCTAATTCTCTGTATAGAACAAAGTACCTTCTAGAAGATCTTTTCTTTATTTCCTCATCAATGGATTGATAATCCATCTTTAAAATACGGCTTATAGACTGTGTTAGCTCGACATATCGATCACTGGCTAAAAAAACTTTTGGATCGATGACTAAATTATTCACAGGAATGCTAACAGCTAGAGGGCTCTGATTTCGGTCATATATGCTTCCACGACTGGAAGGGATGGTGAAGGTTTTAATGTGCTTCTTATCACCTTGTGTGCTCAAGAAATCTACCTCGATATACTGGAGATAAAATGACCTAGCTAAAAGCACAATAATTAACGAAGAAAGAATAAAACAAAGAAAAATAAAACGGTTCCTTATAAGTGATAAGTTATTCTTATTTTTTTTCATTGGTTACTACAATTTTTATCTTAGATGAGTCCGGCAATTTCATTGAGGCTTTCTCTGAGGCTTCCTTCTCAAGCCCAATCCCTGTTGCAACCTTAGATAATTCCATTCTAAGTTCCTTCCATCTAATCTCTTGTTGATCCTTTTGCTTGATTAATGACTGATATTCTTTAAATAACTCTCTGTTTTGATAGTGAAGATCAATTTCATAGACCGCAGAAACTGATACCAATACAAATAAGAATAAAGGCCATATATAAGATTTAAGGTTATTGTTCATTTCAATTTCTCTGCGGTTCTTAAGATAGCGCTTCTAGACCGTGGGTTATTTTTAATTTCTTCATCTGAAGCTTTTATTTTTTTTAAAATTATTTTTAACTTATAGTCAGCATCAATATTTGGCAACTTTGAAAGCCTTGGATCTATCCTTGAGTTGTCCCTAAAAAATCGTTTCACAACTCGATCTTCAAGAGAATGGAAGCTTATAATCGAAACCCTTCCTCCCTTTTTACTTCTCTCTAAACAAAAGTCTAAAAGCGATCTTAATTGGTCTAGTTCCTGGTTGATATGCATCCTAATTGCTTGAAATGTTTTTGTTGCTGGGTGTCTTTTTTCCTTTTTGTTATTCTTTTTTACGTTCTGGATAAGTTTGGACAGCTGTGATGTTCTATTAATTGGCTTGACGTTCCTATGATCAATAATGCTTTCAGCTATTTTTCTAGAATATTTCTCTTCACCAAGCTCCCAAATAACTTTAGTGATCTCTTCCCTAGTTGCTGAATTAATCCATTCTTTAGCAGAAATGCTCTCACTCTGATCCATTCTCATATCTAAGTCGGCATCTTTCATAAAGCTAAAACCTCTTTCTGGCGTGTCTAATTGATAAGAAGAAACTCCTAAATCTGCAATTATTCCATCAAAAGATTCTGTGATGCCTAATTCATCCATTTTTAAATCCAATTCTTTAAAACTAGATTTAAGAACAGTTAATTTCGAATCTGAAATTTTTGAATTAATATAGTTGATAGAGTCCTTATCTCTATCAGATGCTATTAATCTTCCCTTTTTAGACAATCGCTTTAGAATTAATTCGGTATGACCGCCAAATCCTGCAGTGGCATCAAGGTAGATCCCTTCTGGTTTAGTAACTAATGAATCAATAGCCTCTTTAGATAATACGGGCGTATGTAAAGCATTGCTCATTGAAGAAATCAATAATTATAAACTAGAAATGAAAGAGATTTAGGCATCCTGTCTTTTCAAAAACTTTGGAACATCTAATATGTCTAATTCATCATTGCTTTCAGCAATTTCTTCTTCCTTATTTTCAAATAAATCTTTTGTCTGAGTTAATGGGTTTCTTTCAGTAATTGGTCTGTCTAGGTTGCTAAAATTAGTCTCTTCTCTGTTCTCTTTATTCTCATCCTTCTCCCCCAAACCTGTGGCTACAACTGTTACCCTAATGGAATCGTTTATCTCTTTTGAAATGGATGTGCCAACTATTACTTTGGCTTCATTTGAAGCATAACTCTTAACTATTGATCCAATTTCTTCAAGTTCTGAAATTTCTAAGTCTTTGCCAGAAGTAACATTAAGCAGAATGCCTTTAGCTCCTTCTAAATTTATATCCTCCAGTAATGGTGAATTAACTGCCTCGTCTATCGCTTTTCTTCCTCTATCAGGACCTGAAGCCAATGCAGAACCCATAATCCCTCTACCTTTATCGCTCATTACTGCTTTTACATCAGCAAAATCAAGATTAATCACTCCTGGAACTGTAATAAGTTCCACAATACCCTGAACAGAATTTAGTAAAACATTATTAGCTGCTTCGAAACCACCCATTACCGTTATGGTCTTACCCAATGATTTCAGTTTCTCATTAGGGATAACTATTAGGGAATCAACATACTGTTCTAATTTTTGAATTCCTGCTTCAGCCTGCTGAGATCTTAGATCTCCTTCGTAATTGAAAGGCTTAGTGACAACTCCAACAGTTAAAATCTCTAGTTCTTTTGCAATAGAAGCAATTATAGGGCTTGCTCCAGTCCCTGTTCCACCTCCAAAGCCAGCTGTAATAAATAACATGTCAGTGTCTTTTATCGCATTGCTAATAGCTTCTCTGCTCTCCTCTGCAGATTCGCTACCAATATCAGGATTCATTCCGGCGCCCAGTCCTCGAGTTGTCTCAATCCCAAGTTGGATTTTGGATTCAACACTAGATTGGGCTAAATCTTGTGCATCAGTATTGGCGCAAAGAAAGTCAACTCCTTCTATCCCTTTATCAAGCATATGCTCTATCGCATTGCCGCCACTTCCTCCAACTCCAATAACCTTGATATTGGCTTTTTTAGCTGCTGTATCAACTAACTCAAAAGCAAATTCAACCATTCTATTTTCCTTGCCTCAAAACGTGAGTCCCTCAAATTCTTTTGGAAGACTGTACTTGTCAGATTTTAGCCATCTTTCTCTTAACTTTGTCCACAGTAAATAATCCCAAAGTTCAAATCGATTACCTTGGCCGATAAGCATGGCTTCTTTTTTAATCATAGAAAACTCTCTTAATTCAGAAGGAATTAATACTCGACCGGATTTATCCATATCAATATCTGTGGCATGCCCAACCAACAACCTCTGCAACTTTCTACTTGTTGCATTTAGTGTCGGTAATTTCATTATTTGCTGCTCAATTTTGAGCCAATTAGAGAGTGGGTATAAGAGAAGACAATTATCAAGGTCGATTGTACAAATTAGTTTCTTATTAGAGATTTTTAGAAGTTCCTCTCTATATTTTGTAGGGATGGAAATCCTCCCCTTAGTATCAAAACTAATTTTATTTAAACCTCTAAACATTATATTTAACAATAGGATCAAAGCATATATCCCACATTTCTCCACTAAGTCACACTATAATTTATTGTTAAATTATGTCAACAGAAAGATGGTTTGATTTTAGAGGATGGAGTTGGTCGATAAGCCGGGTTCTGTCATGGACAATCATTCATCTGGGATGTTTGTCGCCAAACACCTCTAGCAACCTACCCTAGAGCGATCACGGGCAATCATAGCTCTTCTATTTGGTTTTGCTCTCGATGGGGTTTGCAATGCCATAAATGTTACCATTTAAGCGGTGTGCTCTTACCACACCTTTTCACCCTTACTTTTTAAAAAAGCGGTTTTTTTTCTGATGCACTTTCCATGGGTTCGCACCCTCCAGGAATTACCTGGCATCGTTCCCGTTAGAGCCCGGACTTTCCTCTAAAAAAAATTTAGCGATTGTCTAACCAACTCCGAGGTGAATTATTTATCAGTATAATAAAAAAAACAAGTATTACTGTTTCCTTTCTAGTGCTCGCTTATAAATTGTGCTCTTTTTATAACCTGTAACAATTGAACAGATTTTTATGGCATCCTTAGATGACATCTCTGATTGTAAAATATCCAAAACCTTATCAATCTTTTGAAGATCAATAGTTAATTCCTTGCTTCCTTCTACTATGAGAGTAAATTCACCTTTAAGTTTATCTTGGTGTTGTTTGATATAGTCTGATATTTCCATGAAGTTGCTCCCTATAAAAGACTCATAAATCTTAGTAATTTCTTTACATAGAACTGCCCTCCGATCCATGCCGAAAAGCTCTTTCATATCTGTTATTGTTGACTCTATTCTGTGAACAGATTCAAAAAATATCAGTGTTTCCTGTCTATGAATGAGTTTTTTAAGGTCTTTTCTTCTTTTTATCTTTGTTCTTGGAAGAAATCCTAGAAAAGTGAATTTATCACTACTAATTCCTGATGCTGATAACCCAGCTATAACCGCTGTACATCCTGGAATAGGAGTAACATTAATATTCTCCTCTCTTGCAGATCTTATTAATTTAAAACCAGGGTCACTTATTAGTGGCGTTCCAGCGTCTGATATAATTGCAATATTTTTCCCTTCCTTTAGTTTTTTAATTAAATCCTTGTTTTTTAAATCTTCATTTTTCTCATTAAACGACTCCAATCTATTATTTATAGACAAATGATTAAGAAGCTTCTTTGCTACTCTTGTATCTTCAGCAAGAATTAAATCGACAGATTTAAGGGTTTCGATTGCTCTAAGTGTAATATCTTTCAAGTTGCCAATGGGTGTGGAAACAATGTTTAACTGGCCGGCCATAAATTTAAGATCACCAAAAACTTTATCTAGAACTACAGATGCATCTCTTCTTCATCTTCAGTAAGACTTTCCTGGAAAGTTTGTCTTGAAAATACACGCTCCATATAATCTTTCATTTGCTTGTGATCATTGGTTAATGTTATGCCAAAATACTCTAATCTCCACAGTATTGGTGCAAGCACGCAATCAATAATGGTGAAATCATCATTAAGGAAATGTTTATTAACTGAAAATAAATCAGCACTTGCATTTAACGCTGATCTTAATTTCTTTCTCATGCTATTCTCTGTCCTAGTGCCAATAGACTGATCAAATTCAACAGCAGGGATGACTATATCTGATTCAAGAGAGGTCAAGGCCAAACGTATTTTGGCTCTGTCCACTGGACTAACAGGCATTAATGGGGGGTATGGGTATCTTTCATCTATGTACTCAATAATGACTCTTGAATCGTATAAAACTAATTCACGATCGATAAGTGTCGGCAGAGTTGCGAATGGGTTGAGGGCAATCAAGTCCTCAGGAATCTTCTTCCCATCAAAGTTATCAATTTTAGTAACAATTCCTTTCTCAGAAAGAACAAAGCGCACTTGATGAGATCGGATACACATATTCCCCGAATATAGTCCCATCATAGATCTTCTGTTTGATACGCTTGTCATTTAATAATCCTCTTGTAAAAAATTTATTTCACCTCTCTCCAGATATCTTTGTAGAGAGCGTAACTAAAAATTAAAAATAAAAATAAAAAACTCAAGACCCATAATCCTAATGACTTTCTCTTTTCCTGAGTAGGATCGCCAGCATACTCCAAAAAGGTAACTATATCTAAAAGAAATTGGTCGTAATTTTGAGGTGTCATCTCTTCTTCAAGTAACCATAGAACATGAGGCATACTTGTTGCGTCTTTAATTTTATTGTTTACACCAGTTGGCGATTTGTCATCTTGGTAGAAAGATTTTAAGAATTGATATACATAATCAGGATTCTTTCTTCTGGTTACTAGAGTCAAATCAGGAGGCGCTTTACCGAACCACCTGTCGCCGTCTTCTTTGCTCATATTGGTTGTGACAATATCCTGAGGTGTTTGATCGCTAAAAATCAGATTATTTAACAGCTGCTCTTCTGAGATATTAAGATGTTCAGCTATTTCCCCGTACCTCATATATTTCAATGAATGGCATCCTGCACAATAATTAAAGAAATTTCTCGCGCCTCTCTGAAGAGATTTTTTATCAGAAACATCTATAGATATAGGTTTTATGTCAACCTTATGATCTGATGAAGAACTTGCAGAGATAACTAACTCACTAGTAAACAAGAGAGCACTAAGAAGTAATAGTTTTCTTATACTTAAAGTCATTTTTTATAAACTACTCGTTGAGGAACAGGTTTTGTTTTTTCAAATCTTGTATAAAAAGGCATAAGCAGAAAAAACCCAAAGTAAGTAATAGTAAATATTCTCGCTAAGAGAACATAGACACCTGTTGCAGGCTGCATACCCAAATAGCCAAGGGCTAAAAATGAAAGAACAAAAATATATAGGGCTAACTTATACTGCCATCCTCTATAGCGGATAGACTTAACAGAACATCTATCCAACCAAGGAAGAAAGACAAACAAAAGAACTGCTAAAACAAGAAAAACCGCGCCTAATGCGGCATTGGGCACAGCTCTTAGAATCGCGTAATAAGGAGTAAAATACCATGAAGGCACAATATGCTCGGGAGTCTTCAATGGGTCTGCTGGTTCGAAATTATCAACTTCCAAAAAAAGACCTCCCATTTCTGGAGCGTAAAATACTGCAGCAAAGTACACAATTAGAAACACTGTGATCCACACAAGGTCTTTACTGGTATGGAACGGATGAAAGGCTACCCCATCAATAGGTTTACCGACCTCATCTTTCAGCTCTTTAATTTCAATTCCATCTGGATTATTAGAACCCACATGATGCAAAGCAAGAATATGGGCTACCACAAGACCAATAATTGCAAGTGGCAAAAGAATGACATGAAAAGCAAAAAAACGATTTAGAGTAATATCTGAAATAAAATAGTCGCCTCGGATCCATTCAGTAAGAGTGTCGCCGATAAAGGGAATATAACCAAATAGATTTACAATAACTTGCCCAGCCCAATAAGACATATTTCCCCACGGCAATAAATAGCCAAAGAAAGCTTCCGCCATTAAACAAAAGTAGAGTAGCATTCCCAGAATCCATATTAACTCTCTGGGTTTTTTATATGAGCCATAAAGCATGGCTCTAAACATATGCAAATAAACCACTATAAAAAAGAATGATGCTCCTGTTGAATGCATGTAGCGAATAAGCCATCCCCATTCAACTGATCGCATTATGTATTCAACTGAATCGAACGCATCTTCAGCAGAAGGTTTGTAATTCATTGTTAAGAAAAATCCTGTCAATACCATAATTACAAGAACAACCATGGACAACACGCCGAAGATATACCAAATATTAAAATTCTTTGAGGCGTAATATTCAGTTGCATGATCTTTAATCAGAGACGATAAAGGAAATCTATCATCTATCCATCTTAGGAATGGATTGGTAAAAATGCTTTCTTCTTTTTCAGACATCGGCTTCATCTGGGTTCTCTCCCACAACAAGTATAGAATCATTTTCAAATCTGTGAGGTGGGACTCTTAGATTAGAAGGTGCTGGTACACCACTATAGACTCTGCCTGATAGATCGAACTTAGAACCATGACAAGGGCAATAAAACCCTCCATTCCAGTCGGGTCCCATATCTGCAGGCGCTACAGAGAATTTCTCAATTGGAGCACAACCTAGATGTGTGCAGACGCCTTCAACAACCAAATATTTTGGCTTCATGGATCTGAATTCATTCTTCGCAAAATTTGGCTGCACGGATAAATCTGAGTCAGGATCTCTTAGTTCATTTTCTGAAGATTTTAATCCTTCAATCATCTCTTCAGACCTGTGTACAACATAATAAGGTGTCCCCCTATATATAACTTTAATAATTGAGCCTTTTTCCAGATTGGATAAGTCTACTTTTATTGCAGCGCCTAAAGCTTTAGCTTTTTTACTTGGCTGGAAGGATAAGATAAATGGAGTAATTGCAAAAATACCGCCAATAACACTAGTGACGCTGGTGGCAATTGATAAAAATTTTCTTCTGTCTAATTTACTCATTCGTGTATAACAGAGTTTAAAATTATAGAGTCCTCAAAATTCTCGTGCGATTATACACGAATAATGAATAAATCATGACTCAATTCTCTCTACCATTGCACCTAAGCTTGAAAGCTTTTTATCGATATTCTCATAACCCCTGTCTATATGATAAATTCTATCAACAATAGTCTCGCCTTCTGCTGCTAATGCAGCTAAAACCAAAGCTGCTGAGGCTCTTAGATCTGTAGCCATTACTGGAGCACTCTTCAATGCCTTAATACCCTGGACTAAAGCTATATTTCTACTCAAAGAGATATCTGCACCCATTCTCTGTAATTCAAGTACATGCATAAACCTATTTTCAAAAATTGTCTCGTGAATCGTTGAATGGCCGTCTGCCAAAATATTTAACACCATTAACTGCGCTTGGATGTCAGTTGGTATCCCTGGGTATGGCTCTGTCTTGAAGCTTACAGGCTTAATTTTCTTAGGCGGCTCAATATCAATGGATTGTCTAGAAACTTTAATTATTGCTCCTGATCTTCTTAATAAATCTATTGGCTCTTTCAAATGATCAGGAATTAGATTATTTATCTTTAAATTGCTCTTTGTAATCAATGAAGCTATAAGAAAAGTAGCTGCTTCGATTCTGTCAGGAATAACTTTGAAATGTTCTGATTTTAAACTTTTGACACCCTCAATTATAATTCGCTCTGTGCCTAAACCCGAAATTTTAGCCCCAATAGTGATGAGAAATTCACCTAAATTTACTATTTCTGGCTCTTTGGCTGAATTATTGAGGATTGTTTGACCCTTTGCTAAGCAAGCAGCCATCATTAAGTTTGCTGTTCCAGTTACTGAGACTGGATTAAATTCAAATTTACAACCTTTTAACTCTTTAGCTGAAGCATGAATATACCCGTTTTTTATCTCAATTTTTGCTCCCATGGCAGATAATCCTTCTATATGAAGGTTTACTGGTCTTGCTCCAATAGAGCATCCACCAGGCAGAGACACAACAGCTTTCCCAAACCTAGCTAAGAGAGGACCCAAAACAACTATCGATGCTCGCATAGTTTTTACTAATTCATATGGAGCAAACTTTTGCCTTATATTTTTTGTATTAATCTTAAGTGTATTTTCTGAGACTTTTTCTATGGTGGCTCCCATGTGGGAAAGAAGAGTGCCCATCGTTTTGATATCTCTCAAATTGGGAACATTATCTATCATGATCTCGTTTGGACATAATAAGCATGCAGCCATAATAGGCAGAGCTGCATTCTTTGAGCCAGAAATAGCCAATTCCCCTTTTAGAGAGTGGCCCCCATTAATTCTTAGTTTTTGCAATTATTCTCTCTATTACTTAAAACTTTATGTTTTATTCTCATCAGGCGTCAGTGCTGTGATGGCTAGAGCATGGATTTCTTGCTTCATTTTATCGCCTAAAGAAGCATAAACCATCTTATGTCTTTCTATCAGAGATTTATTCTCAAATGATTGAGAAATGACGGTTGCTTCAAAATGTACATTATCATCACTACTAACCTCCACAATTGAATGCTCAATAAATGCTGTAATTAGTGATTTTATTTCTTCTGGATTCATTTTTTTTCCTTTATTTTAATATACTCTTGATATTAATCTAATAAAGACTATTAAATAAATTGATCCTAAAGAAAAATTTTGGGCACTGAAGAAAATAAATTTGATTACATAAATGTAGCAAAACGAGTTCTAGAAATTGAGTCATCTGCCATAGCAAACTTGAAATCAGATCTAGGAGAAAGTTTTACCAATGCCTGTGAAATGTGCTTTAACTGCACAGGCAAAATTATAGTCATGGGCCTCGGTAAATCAGGTCATATAGCGGATAAAATAGCAGCAACATTTGCCAGTACTGGAACTTCGGCTTTTTTTATCCATCCTAGTGAAGCAATACACGGTGACCTAGGTATGATTGACAAAGAGGATGTTGTTCTAGTCTTGTCCAATTCAGGAGAAACAGAAGAGATAGTTTCTTTAATTCCAGTTATAAAAGGCATGGGTATAAAAATAATTGCCCTTACTGGCAATAAAGAATCCAAACTCTCAAATGAAGCTGATATTCATATTCATGTCTTAGTTAAAGAAGAGGCTTGCCCAATGAACCTAGCCCCAACTGCAAGCACTTCGGCAGCTTTAGCTATGGGTGATGCTATTGCGGTCGCCCTTCTTGAAAAAAGAGGATTCACTAAAGAAGACTTTGCAAAATCACATCCTGGTGGATCTTTAGGAAAACAGCTGCTTCTATCTGTTGAAGACATCATGCACACAGGTGATGAGATCCCTAAAGTATATGAGACTGATAAACTAGCTTCAGGATTGATAGAGATGTCTGAAAAAGCCCTTGGTATGACTGTAATAATAAATGAAAAGGATGATTTGGTTGGAATATTTACGGATGGTGACCTAAGAAGGACATTGGAAAGTAAGGTTGATATACAAAACACTAATATGAAGGAAGTAATGAAAAAAAATCCTTATATAATAAAGAAAGAAACACTTGCATATAATGCGGTAGCAAAGATCCAAGAAAAAAAGATTACCTCTCTGATCGTCGTGGACGGAAAAAAAGTTATCGGGGCTTTGAACATCCATGATTTATTTAGAGCTGGAGTAATGTAAAAGATCATTTTGAATGAGTAATTATTTTCTAAAGCTAGGCTTACTTCTCTTTTTTGCAATCGCAAGCAGTGTTAGCTATTTCCTTACAATAAACTCTGCAGAAGATCTAGCTGATATTGAAAACAGCAATAGAGAGTTTGTATTAAAAAATGCAGAAATTTTTGGGTCTGATAAAGAGGGTAATTACAGTTATAAGATCTTTACAAAGAAAGCAAAAACTAATGACTTAAAGCAAACGATATTTCTAGAACAATTATCGATAGAGTATATTTCAGAACCGACTATTGACTGGCAGATCCAATCTGATAATGGCCAAATAATATCTCAAACTAATGTCTTGGCTCTGTCAGGAAACGTGGTTATAGAAAATAAATCAAAGAATAATCCCTCAACAATTGTTACAAACTATCTGGAAATTAATCCCAATACACTGACAATAGCAACAAATAGGGATGTTTTAATCACCATTAACAATAATAAGATTCAGGCTAAAGGTTTTAACGCTCAACTTAGAGAAAACAAACTCAATTTTAGTTCAAATATGACTTCAAATATAGTCAACCCATAAACATCATGAGTATATTAATTGCTGAATCTTTAGAGAAAAAATACAGATCAAGGAAGGTTGTCAATGACCTTAGTCTAAATGTAAAAAGCGGAGAAATTATAGGTCTTTTGGGACCAAATGGTGCTGGAAAGACTACAGCTTTTTATATGATGGTTGGTCTAGTATCTTGTAAAGAGGGAAAAATTATACTTGATGATGCAGATATAACTAATTTTCCAATACATAAAAGAGCTCAAAAAGGTCTTGCATACCTTCCTCAAGAGGCTTCTATTTTTAGGAAGCTTTCAGTAAAAAATAATATCATGGCTGTCTTGGAAACAAGAAAAGAACTAAATCATACTAGAAGAGAAGAGCTTCTGGAGAAACTGATTAGTAAGCTCGGTCTTAATGACATCAGAAATACTCAAGGTATAAGCTTATCAGGCGGAGAAAGACGAAGAGTGGAAATAGCTAGAACTCTTGCAATTGAACCAAAATTCATACTTCTCGATGAACCCTTTGCTGGGGTAGACCCTATTTCTGTCCTCGACATACAAAGAATCATTAAAGATCTAGCAAGTCAAAATATAGGGGTCTTAATTACAGATCATAATGTAAGAGAAACTCTAGGTATATGTGATAGGGGATATATTGTAAATGAGGGTAAATCTATAGCTTACGGTACTCCTCATCAAATATTAGAAAATAGGGAAGTTAAAAAAGTTTATTTGGGTGAAGACTTCAGAATGTAAATATATTTCTACATCTCATTGCTATTGATTACAATCTGCATATCTTTTTAATCCTCTATTTATATCAATAAAATGCAGCAGCCAGGGAAAAAACTTAGTGCCGTCATTAAAGATCTTGAAAAAGATAGGGCGAATAGTGTCAAAAATACATTGTCTTCTCTTAGTCCATATGAAATTGCAAGGTTACTTGAATCTATTGAGCCAAGAACAAGAGAGATACTGTGGCAATTGGTTGATCAAGATGATGAAGGGGAAGTTCTAAAAGAACTGGTTGATGATGTAAGACAAAATATTATTGATGAAATGGATGCTGAAGAATTGATTGCAGCAACTCAAGACATGGAGCTCGATGACTTAGCGGATATCCTAAATGATTTGCCTAACCAAATAACGGATCAGGTCATAAAAGCACTCGATCAAGAAGATCAAGTTAGACTGGAATCAGTTATATCCTATGAAGAAGATACTGCTGGTGGATTAACTAATCCGAATATACTCTCAATTAGAAGGGGCATTTCTATCAACGGACTGATTCGTTACTTAAGATCGATGGAAAAGCTACCTAGTAATACCAATTATATTTATGTAATCAACCGAAATAATGAATATTTAGGCTCTGTAAAATTACTGGATCTTTTCACAGACAATAGAGATATGCCAATTGAAGAAATTATGGATCAATCAGTTAAGCCCATTGATGCAAATGTAAAAGCAAATCAAGTAACCATAGAGTTCCAGAATCTAGATTTAATATCTGCACCTGTAGTTGATGCTTCGAACAGATTGCTAGGGGAAATAACAGTAGATGATGTAGTGGATGTAATTCAGGATCAAGCTAATAGTGAAATATTTAATATGGCAGGACTAGATGATGAAGATGACATCTTTGCCCCTGTTTTTCTTAGCTCCAGACGAAGAGCTGTGTGGCTAGGAGCTAATTTAGTTACTGCTTTTATAGTTGCTAGTGCAGTTAGTCTTTTTCAGGAAACCCTAGATCAGATTGTGATTTTAGCTGTTTTAATGCCAATAGTTGCAAGTATGGGAGGTGTGGCCGGAAACCAAACTCTCATATTGGTTATAAGAGGAGTAGCTATGGGTAGGATCCAATCCTCAAACGCTTTGAGATTATTATCTAGAGAATTTCTAGTTGCTTTGGTAAATGGTGTTTTCTGGTCAATTATAGTTTCGGTCCTTGCGGTTTTATTTTTCAGCACAACATGGAATATAGGATTAATTGTTGGGGCATCGATGTTAATTAACATTCTAGCTTCATCTATAGCGGGCGTTTCGATACCCTTTTTACTTAAACGACTCGGCATCGATCCAGCACTTGCGAGTGGAGTATTAATGGTCACATTAACTGATGTACTTGGATTTATAACATTCCTTGGATTAGCAACATTGCTATTGCTATAAATGAAAAAACTAAATGACAATACCTTCTATTGCTGATTGTTTTCTCATGCCATCTTCATAACCTAATTCGATCAAAGATGAGGTGAATGAAGATTCAAAAAGCAAGAAACTCAATAACTCAGACTCGTTTCTATTCTTTAAGCCTAATCCTTTCATTAACAATTTGATTGAATAGGGAACATTACTAAAGTGGTCTTTTGCAATCTGCTTAATATCTCTTGAAGGCGAGATAACAAGGTATTCGATATGGTTCATCTTCTTCGTTGATGTTTGAACAATGTTACTCCCTGAATTCTCAATTATTTGATTGATCCTATCCAATCTTTCAAGGTCTGACAAAAGTCCCCCTGTAAATAATGCATCCAACATATAACCGCCCACTTCTCCTATGGAAGGATATATTTGATTATCTGTTAACTGATTATTAGGACTCTTTGGATCGGTGGTTATAATTAATAGTTTCTCTGCCCCTAAGCGGATTGCTGGCGATAATGGTGTTGCCTGTCTCATTGCACCATCACCAAAATATTCATTATTTATTTTTACTGCTGGGAAAATTAACGGGAGTGCAATACTTGCCATGAGATGATCGATAAGTATGTCAGTTTTCACGCCTACTCTTAAAAACCTTTCCCAATCAATATCATCCTGCTCAGATTGAAAAAAAGTAACCGACTTCTTAGAAGAGTAACTTGCTGCAGTAATCGCGAAGGCGTCTAGGTTTCCTTGATCTATATTATTCTTAATCCCTTCTAGGTTTATAGTGTCTTCTAAAAGCTGCCTTAAAGGCGAATTATCCAATAATGATTTAGGATTCTTTGCCAATACTCCCCCCGAGCTAACCGTCAATAACCATTGGAAAATACTTTTAAGCATGACTGTTGTTTCCGTTCGGTAAACTTTGTTGGTTTTAAAATTGCACCAAACACCACTTAAGACCTCAACCGCCTCTTTTAAGGATTGAGATCTAGAAGCCAACAAACTGGCATTAATAGCTCCTGCTGATGTTCCGCTTATAATGCTGAATGGATTGCTATCAGGTATGAGTTCACTTATCGCCTTTAAGACCCCAACTTGATAAGCCGCTCTAGCACCTCCACCCGGAAGAACCAATCCAATCTTTTTTTCGAATACTTTAGTCATAGTCGTATATTATTAACCAATATTAATTTAGAATTAGTTTAATATTTTATTAAGGTGAAAAGTATGTATAAAACAATTATATCTTCAGTGATAAGTCTTAGCTTGGCTTCAATAATTTTCTTCACAGACTCTTTTAGTCAATCAGATCTAGCTGAGGGTGATATTGCACCCAATTTTAATTTACAGGATCAGTATGGAGAATGGCATACTCTTGAAGATTACAGGGGCCAATACGTTGTTTTGTTTTTCTACCCAAAAGACGGTACACCAGGATGTACAACCGAGGCCTGTAATTTTAGGGATAATATATTCGAGTTTAAAAACCTGGATGCACAAATATTGGGTGTCAGCTTAGACGATGTTGAATCCCATCAAGAGTTCAGCGAAAAATATAGCTTACCCTACCCTATTCTTGCTGATGTGGAAAAAGTCTGTGCAGAAGACTATGGTGTCCTTGGTAAATTTATGATGATGACCATTGCTAAAAGAGAATCTTTCATCATAAACCCCGAAGGCAAAGTGGTGAAAAGATATCAAAAAGTAGATCCAGATAGCCACACACAACAAGTCCTAGAAGATTTAAAGAATTTTAAAGGCGAAATCTAATCTGAAATCAAGGTTGCTTTTGAGTCCAGCATCTTATTAATGGTTTCTTCGTCTATGCCCGCTTCGGCTAAAATCTCTTTGCTGTGTTCCCCTAACTTTGGAGCGTGCTTCCTGATGCTCGCTGGAGTTTTGGAAAATTTTGAAGGAAATCCAGGCATTTTAAGTTGGCCCTCAGTAGGGTGGTCAAAACTTTTCCAAAAATCTACAGCTTCTAAATGAGGGTCATGAAATAAATCCTCTAAGCTATTAACGACTATAACTGGCACTTTTGTTCCAGCAAAAATATCCAGCCATTCTTGTGTTGTTTTTGTCGCCAAGATCTTTCCAGTTTCAGAATAGGTATCATCAATGTTCTTTACTCTTGATGATAAATCTTTAAATCTTTCATCCTCAATGAGATCTTCCCTTTCAGCTTTTTCACAAAATGTTTTCCAGTGGTTATTCATGTATGGAAGCACAGCTATATAACCATCTTTAGTTTTATAAGGCTTGCGATGATGAGACATTAACCTGGTATAGCCAGCCTCACCCAGTTTGGGTTCAAATACCTCGCCCCAGATATGTTCTGCCATGACGAACGAGACCATGGTTTCAAACATGGGTACCTCAATTTCTTGCCCAACTCCACTCCTCTCTCTATGAAAAAGTGCTGCCAGAATAGAATAAACAACTGTTATTGCAGTGGTTTTATCAGCCACAACTGTTGGCAAATATCTCGGTTCACCGAGAACCAGCTCATTTAATGCGGCAACCCCACTAACTGCCTGAATAGAATCATCCAAAGCTCCTTTTTCCCCATAAGGTCCGTCTTTACTGTACCCATAGGTTCCGCAATAAATAATATTCTCATTAACAGACTTTATATCTTCGTATTCCAATCTAAGTTTAGTCATAACTTGTGGACGATTGTTGTGAAGAAAGACATCACAATCTTTGACTATAGCAAGTAGAGCATCACGTGCAGATTCTTGTTTCAGATCTAAGACTAAACTTCGTTTATTTCTATTGTTTGAAAGATATAAAGCGGCCATCCCTGGATTTTTTGATGCCCCTAATTGACGATTGCTGTCACCAAATGGGGCCTCTATCTTTATAACATCAGCCCCCATGTCTGCAATAATTTGGGCAGCCCATGGGCCCAAGACCACACTAGTTAGCTCTAATACTTTTAGGCCTGATAGGGGTCCTGACATAATATCTTTGGTGTCTAATTAAAGCCCAAAAAACTATTTAATCGTGGTCGTGATCATGGTCGTGATAATGAGGGTACTCAAAATCAGTAAAATGATTATGTCCGTCAGGTGATCTAATCCACTTATACAGAGAAGGTCTCAAGCGTCTGAGTCTCGCAGCTGCTCTATCGGCATTCTCTTTTGGCGTTGAGTATGGATTGTGATGAAAGTAATTATGCAAGTGAGCATCCGTTCTTCCGATTGCTATAATTCCATTCTTGCTGGCAAAGGCTCCGTGATTAATGTAAGGAGGTCTCCAGAAATAACCTCCAGTTGGCAGGTCTCCAAATTGCATCATCCAAGATGTTCCCCAAATATGATAGGACTCTTCACAGCAATCATGATATGAAATATTGTCTTGCTGAAAGCCTGGTGTCATGCAGTACAAAAACGTATGTGCTTCAGTGTGGACATCATATTTCAGAAGCTTTAACATGCACCCTGATGCTACTGAAGGCACAATTCTGTTCCCTGGCATCCAAGCAATATCCTCCATTGAATTTATAATCGACATGCGATGTCTCTCAGCTAAAGGATGATCCTCATCTGAAGCCACAAAACTTGGTTCACCATAATTATAGAACATTATAGCAACCGCACCTTTGCTTACCTTCATGGCTGGCATTGTTACACCGGGTGGGATTAAGAAGTAATAACCTTCCCCATAAGTTTTATCCCCATAGGTGATTGAGCCCGAGACTATAAACATCTCTAATTCAGAGTAGCTCATTCCGGGTGGTAAACTGTATCCGCTCTCAAATTTAACTTTTAATGAGCAGGCACCTGTATCTGTGTCCATGCTTAAAACTTTATAATGCATACCTTTACTGAAGCCAGGCAGTGTCATTCTTTTATATGGCGCTGGTCTTTCGTCGTAAGGCTCTATGTGTGGTCTAGGCATAATCTTTGTCCTCTATTTTTAATGATCAAACCCTTTAAGGTCTTTTGGTTCATAGGTTACTTTGGTTTTTCTTCTAGGTTTCTTTGGTAGATCTTCCTTAGCAATTACCATTCTGGTATCGCCATCAATGTTCTGTCCTCTTGTAGAGATACGATCAAAAAATTCTTGAAACCATTTTTCTCTTTTTGGAGTGATTTCCTCCATATGCTCTAAGATCTTCTTGAACCTTTTTTGCTGCTGCTTCAATTCATTCTTAATCCAGGCTTTAGCTGGTTTAGATTGTTTATGCTTAATTGAATTTAAAGGCTTTCCTTTACCTGCTGCTCTGCCTTCTGAGGCTTCGCCCATTTGATTGGCCATAAGTTTTTCCCCTAAAAATATTTTTGAACAAAATCAGACTATAGATTATACGTTTTACGTGAAAACACAAGAAGGTAGGACGTTAAATTTTTATGTGCTTATTTGTAACCCAAAATCAGCTTCTGATAGCCTTTCGAAGCCATCATCTGTTATGACCACAGTGTCCTCCATATGGACAGATCCCCAACCTATTTCAGTGAAGGGCATATCGACATTAATCACCATATTAGCTTCCAAAACTTGATCGGGCTTAGCGCCTGGTTGTGGACCAATAAGTTTAGGGTCATCCGTATGCTCTAAACCTAAGCTATGAACAACAGGATTGCGAAACTTTTCAAATCCAAGTCCTCTTATATGGTCTCCTACTTCATTAGAAATATCAGAATAAGTAGTGCCAGGTGTTAAATACTGTTGTGCTATCTCCCATCCTTCGACAATTGCCTGATGTCTTTCAACTTGAATAGAATTAGGTTTATCAAGAACAGCGCATCTTCCAAAATCACCGTGATACCTTTTATATTGCCCAAGAGCATCAAACATGATGGGCTCATTTTTCCTACATACCTCATTCGGTAAGTCGCCAACTCCACATAAAAGATAAACCCCTCTGCCTCCTTGTTTAGCCATTTCGCTCATATAATGATTCTCTATTTCATCCCAACGAGCTCCTTCGAACATGAAATCGATGGCGCTCAATAAAGAACGTTCATTAATCAATGCGGCCTGTCTTAATATTTCAATTTCATTCTCAGTTTTAACCAACCTGATTTCATTAAAAAGATCGGGTCTAAATTCACACTCAATCTCTACTCCACTCTCATTGTTTAACCATTGCTCAATCCTCAAGTCATCTGTAGCCACCTTTTTCTTTTCCAATCCAGAAGATTTGATGCCTCTTATCAGGGCTTGAATTGAGTTTTCAGTAAAATTGTCTTTAAAATCATCGATGATCTTTTTCCACTTACTCTCCAGATCATTAAGTTCACCAGAATCAGTAACAGGCCAACTGTCATAATCCACACCTTTTGGCAGACCGTCTTCAAAATAATCGCCTTTCCCGTCTGAGGAATAAGCATAAACATCTGAAATCCAAGATCTTCCCTTGGTTTCTAAACGTCTTAATTCCAACGCGGGCAAAACCATGGCTGGTTGGCTTGTTTGGCGTTTGGGAACAATCGCAAAATAAATACCCTCAAAACCAACCGGAGTGTAATACAGTCCCCAATAACCTGAAAGGTAGTAGAAATTTATCGGTGTAACTGCTATTAAACCATCCAGACCCTCGCGGTCTAATACCTGCTCAGCTCGCTGATGGTTAATGAGTTTTTTTGTCTCAGTCAACCTAATCTAGGAGTAAAATTTCTCTTTGTTTTTTGCTCTCTCCCTTAGGCTGTCTGGCACCTTAAATCTTTCGCCAAATCGATCACAATAATCATCGCAACGATCAACAAAGTTTTGCAAACCCACCATATCAATGTAAGAGAAAACTCCACCTGACCAAGGAGGAAATCCCCAGCCAAATATAGATCCAATATCACCATCATCTGGTGACGTTAAAACATTTTCTTCAAGACATCGATAAGCATCCAAAGCCTGGACACTCATCATTCTGTCTTTAATTTCTTGGATATCAGGTTGCTCTTCCTTAACAGGATAAATATCTGATAGACCTGGCCAAAGAAATTTCTTTCCACCTTCTGGGTACTCATAAAACCCTTTACCAAAACGCTTGCCAAGCCGTCCTAATTCATACATCTTCTGCATGACTTCCATCGATGACATCGGCTTGTAGTCATCTCCCATGTCTTCCTTAGTTTGATTATGGATTTTTACAGAAAGATCTATGGTTGTTTCATCTTGAACAGCAAAAGGACCCACAGGGTAACCAGCGTGCCTAGCAGCATTCTCTATCAATGCTGGATTAACACCTTCTCTCATCATTTCGTTAGCTTCATTGCAGGAGGTGCTAAATACTCTGGAGGTAAAAAAGCCTCGACTGTCGTTGACAACTATAGGTGTTTTCTTAATCTGTTGAATGTAGTCCAGGGATTTTGCTAAGGCTTCATCTGAAGATTGTTCTCCCATAATCATCTCAACCAATGGCATCTTCTCCACTGGGGAGAAAAAGTGCATTCCAATAAAATTATGAGGTCTGCTTGAAGACTTGGCCAGACCGCTTATTGGTAAAGTTGAAGTGTTTGAAGCAAAAACAATATCTTCTCCAATCACCGCTTCAGTTTTTTGTGTAACATCGGCCTTAATTTCTCTGTTCTCAAAGACAGCTTCAATTATCAAATCACAATCTTTTAGATCATTGTAATCAGTCGTAGCGATAATATTATCCATGATTGCAGCTTTCTTCTCTTCAGTCATTTTCTTTAAGGCAACACTTTTTTGGAAATATTTCTCTGAATAAGCCTTACCTTTCTCGGCATTTTCCTGAGTTGAGTCAAGCAAATAAACTTTCATACCAGCTTGAGCGCTCACTAAGGTAATTCCTGCGCCCATCATTCCCGCTCCAAGCATGCCTAGTGTTTTGACGGTGTGCTTATCGACATCTTTTGGTCTGGCTCTTAATTTATCGGCTGATTGTTTATTGTTAAAAAGACTTCTAATCATGTTCCCAGAAACAGGATCACGAAGTAAGCCAACAAAGTATTTGGCTTCAATTTCTAAACCGGTATCTATTGGTACCTGACAACCCTCATAGACTGAAGAAACAATAGCAATGGGTGCAGGGTAATTGTGATTCGTGTTTTTAGCCACCATCGCATTAACAACAGAAAACATTTGAATCGTCCCTTTTGTGTTTGGATCAAACCCTCCTGGAACTTTAAAGCCTTTCATGTCCCAGGGTTGCATAGCCTTGCCGCCATCAAGAATCCATTGCTTAGCCTTAGACAATAATTCAGCAGGAGGGGCTAATTCATTTACAATACCCATGGCTAAAGCTTTCTGAGGCTTAAGGTGTTTCCCTTGTGTCATCAACTCTAGAGCTGCCTGTATGCCAATGATACGAGGTAAACGCTGGGTACCTCCTCCACCTGGCAATAGACCAACCATCACTTCTGGGAGACCAAGAACCGCATCATTCCGATCAGCAGCAATACGATAATCGCATGAAAGGGTAATTTCTAATCCACCACCCAGAGCGGTGCCATTAATAGCAGCAACGAAAGGTTTACCGCATGTCTCCATGGCTCTATTGACCTTATGACTTTCAATGATTCTCTCTGCCATGGCTGAAGCATCTCCAAGGCCAATAAGAGTTGGCAGCATTGATTTTAGATCTGCGCCGGCCATAAAATCATTTTTTGCTGAAGTCAATACAGCACCTATTATCTTTTCATCTTTTGTAATTTCTTCCACGCAATTCTTAAAGTCATCAGCAAAATCTGCTGTGATTACATTCATTGGCCGATCTTGTACATCGATCTCGATTACAGCAATGCCATCTTGATCGACATTCATGTTCATGGTTTTACTCATTCGTATTTCCCTTTAAATATATTTATTATGCTCGTTCGACGATTGTTGAGGTGCCCATGCCTCCTCCAATGCAAAGATTGACTAAACCTGTGTTTAGATCTCTTCTCTCCATTTCGTCGATAAGTGTTCCCAGGACCATGCCGCCGGTTGCTCCCAGAGGATGGCCCATAGCAATGGCGCCACCGTTTACATTAATCTGTTCATGATCAATATCCATTTGTTGCATGTAGAGAAGAACAACCACAGCAAAAGCTTCATTGAGTTCAAATAAATCAATATTATCTTTGCTCATTCCGCATCGTTTGAGCACTTTTTCTGCTGATGGGGCTGGCCCGGTAAGCATGATCGTTGGTTCAGTTCCTGTGGAAGCAAAGCCAACTATTCTTGCTCTTGGGGTTAAACCTAATTCTTCACCAGCTTCCTTGGTTCCAACCAATACTGCACTAGCGCCGTCAACAATAACACTTGAATTACCTGCATGATGGACATGGTTAATTTTCTCAACCTCAGGGTATCTTTGAATCGCTACTGAATTAAAGCCAAATTCACCCATTTGCACAAACGAAGGTTTGAGCTTGGCCAAATCTTCCATACTTGTGCCCGTTCTTATGCACTCATCATGATCCAAAAGAACATCGCCCAGATTGTCTTTAATTGGAACGATTGAATTATTAAAATAGCCCTCGTCTCTTGCATGTGAGGCTCTCTTTTGACTTTCAACGGCAAAGGCATCCACGTCTTCTCGTGTGAATCCATATTTTGAAGCAATGAGATCAGCACTGATGCCTTGGGGAACAAAATAGCCGCCATAAGCCACTTGAGGATCTACCGCTAGTGCTCCGCCTACCGTATCCATTGGCACTCTTGACATGGACTCTAGGCCTCCACCAATACAAAGATCGGACATGCCCGACATAACCTGAGCTGCTGCCGAATTGACAGCCTCAAGTCCAGAAGCACAAAAGCGATTTAATTGTTTACCAGCCGCCTCTTCTGCATAACCTGCATTAATAGCTGCCACACGGGCTGGATTAGAGGCTTGCTCTCCTTGATTATGAACCACTCCCATAATCACATCATCGATACGGCTTGTGTCTAACTCATTTCTGTCTCTTAACGATTCCAGCACTTGGGTCAATAATTCAACAGGTGTTACCTGATGTAGAGATCCATCTGATTTACCCTTGCCTCTTGGGCTTCTTACATGATCAAAAATATATGCG
>CAZLQT010000007.1:0-28432 GCA_964561815.1 uncultured Woeseia sp. | reverse complement strand
AGGTTCGTTCAGGTACCGGAAAAGTAACTGTGACCATTCATCCCATTCATGAAACTCCAGCACATATTGTGGGCGCGAAGCCCAAGCGCCTGTTTGATCAACAACCCAAGCAATCTAACCCTTGAGACCACACAGAATAGAGTATTGAGCGTGAGCAGTATTGTTTGGTTTTATCTACTTTTTTATTGGTATTGATATTTTTAAAAAGAAGGGATGTTAGAGCTAGATCGTCGGCTTAATGTTTGCATTTAATCTGAATAAATTGGTGGGATCATATTTATTTTTTATTTCCACTAAACGTTCGTAGTTACCCAAAAAATTTAAATTCACTTCCTGTTGGGTTTCCATAAATTCGTCATTAATATAAAAACCATCAGTGTAGGGAGCTACTTTTTTCCAATATCTCCTCGACCAATTAATATGAGGTTCTATATCGACACCTTGCTTCCAAAATGAACCTGTGACTAGGTTATGTTCTGCATAGCGGTGCGGAAAGGCTGTAGCATCGGCTGGGACCGTATTAATTTTTCCTCCATTATGCTGGAAAAAGGCCATACTGCCTCGTTCTGGGTGCGGTTCTAAATTGTCAACTATTGCATCAATGAGTCCAGAAGTGACATTGATTGTAAACCCACCTTTAAGATACTGTGATCGTCCTCTGGGATCATCATCATCTCCGCTTTTTTGAATTTCTATATAATCTTCTGCTTTAATTTCATCCTTCAAAATTTTCCCAGCTTTTCTTAATGGCTCAAAAGCTTTTTCAGCTTTGTTATGGGGTCCCGAGTAACAGACATCAAAATAGACTGTGTTGTCAAAACCCATTGGCGGAGCAAAAACAACGGGGTCTAGATACATATCCCACGAAGCTTCTAAGGTATGTTCAGCATGGAACCTAAGCAGCTGCTTAACGTCTGCAAAGTCAAAAGTTATCCTGCCCCCAATGACTTCCCTATCCATTGGATATAGTTGAAACTCAAACATTGTAACCACCCCAAAATTTCCACCGCCACCTCTGACGGCCCAAAAAAGGTCGGCGTTTTCATTTGCATCTGCGTATCGGAGTTTTCCGTCGGCTGTCACTATCTCAATGCTTCTTATATTATCAAGGGTTAGCCCGTATTTTCTTCCTAGCCTCCCGAAACCACCTCCTGTTGCTAGACCGCCTACACCTGTGTGAGAAACAGTCCCAGCGGTCGTGCCTAAGCCATGTGGAACGGTAGCCTCATCAAGTTCCCCTAGCCAGGAACCGCCAGTGATAAAAATCCTTTTATTTTTTTTATCTAATCGAGTGCCCCTAAAAGGGGATAAATCAATCATGATTCCCTGATCGCAAGTGCCTTTTCCTGAAACGCTATGACCTCCACATTTTACTGCTGTAAGAAGATTATATTCTCTAGCAAAATTAACAGCTTTTTGAATATCGGTTTCATCGACACATTGCGCTATCAGAGCAGGTTTCTTATCAATAATGCTGTTTCTAACTAGTCTGGCTATCTCATACCCATTATCATCATGGAGAAGCACTCTGCCTTTTAGACTCTTTCTAAAATCAGCAATGTCGGTTTTCTTAAGTGCAATGTTTCTACCGTCTCCTGTTATGGCCAGTAATTCACTCGGTATAGCTGAATTTGCGGAATAGCCTTGCCATGCTGGGAATGCTAAAGCAGTTACAGCGAGGCTTGAATTTGTAATAAAATCTCTTCTTTTCATCTTTATAAGCTTCCTAATTGGATCATATCATTAAGTTATTATTTATCAATTGATAAATAGGATAATCCAACTAATTATGAATTCCTAAAATTGACAATAGTCCTCTTTTTCAACCAAATCAAAAACAAAAGTAAACTTTGCAACGCCAACCAACACAGCCATAATCATGCCAAGTTCGTAAATCTCACCGTCCGTGAAATCTTTCTTCAATTCTTTGTATAGTTCTGAATTTAAGTCTCCACGTTGATTATTAAGCACCATTTCATCTGCCAATTTCAGCGCTGCTTTTTCTCGATTAGTAAATGGGCCTAAGAGATAGTCGCCCAGCGAATCCACTTGCTCTTGGCTGATCCCTGATTTAAGTGCATGAGCTGTATCCCCTTTGTTGCAGAAAGCGCAACCATGGACATTAGCTAATCTGAGACGTACGAGTTCAACAAGGCTGGTTTCAAGTCTGCCTGAATAAAATAACTTCTTGTAAAAATCTTTAAAGTACCAATCATATACTTCCGGATTATTCCCAGAAACTTCTATAAAAGTTGCATCGCCAGTAAGCTCATTAGCTTGATCCCATCCAACCTGCATATGTGGAGGTAAATCATCTCTAGGAACTTTGTTTATTGAGGGTTGTGGCTTTGTCATAAAATAATCCTTTGTTTTTGCATTAATGTTATTAAAGAACAAAACAAATGTCTAAGATGCTTTCATTTCTGAACTTACTGTTTTAATCCTGCTTGGCGCCTCAAAATGCTCTATGATCTTTCTTGTCATATCGCCTCTATTAAGGGTGTATAGATGAAAATTATCAATCCCTTCATTAAGCAGATCATCTATTTGCTGTATGGCAAACTGCACCCCCAAATCTTCAGCTGCATCATCATCCCCTTCAATCTTTAGAAATGCTTTCTCTATTTCCACAGGAATCGAAGAACCACAAAGCTTTGCAAAATACTCAACCTTTTTAATATCGCTAATTGGTAGTATGCCAGGAGAAATTGGAATCTTTATATCTCTTGCGTAACACAAATCTCTGTAGCGAAGAATTAGATCATTGGAAAAACACCATTGAGTAATTATTTCATCAGCACCGGCATCGGATTTCTCTTTAAGATAGATAAAATCTGCAATAACTCCCCTGCTCTCAGGATGAGCTTCTGGATAACCCGATATTGAAACTCTGATGTCAAAGCCAGCATGGAGTGCTTTTATAAAATCTAGAGAATTATCATAATAAGGTTCTCTATTGCTAGCGCTTTGTTTTGTATTACCCCTTAATGCAACTATCGAATCCACTCCTAAAGACAAATAATCTTGGGTCATTTCCATAATCTCGCTCTTGGAGTAATTTATGCAGGTCATATGCGGCTTTATTTCAACCGATAGATTCTTTTTGAGGATTTTAACTGCCTCCATCGTTAGATTATTATCAACAGTATTAGCGGTGTGTGTGATGCTCATGTATTGAGGGGAAAAGATTGATAAAAGGCGGGCTTGATCAATAAAGTCTTTGAAACTTTCTTGATCCTTTGGTGGAAAAAATTCAAGTGAATAATTCATTATGAGATGTAATCCTTTTTTTCTTATTTATCAGTTGATAAATAAAGAGTATATTATAAATCTTTTATTTATCAAATGATTAATAGATACTTTATTCACAAATGAAACACTCAAAAAAACCAATGTGGTTACCGGATGAAAGCAATAGCAGTCTATTGGGAGACTATATTGATTTTCTTAAAATAAATCACAATCTAGGAATCAAGAATTATTCTCAATTGCATCAGTGGTCCATTGACTGCCCTGAAACGTTTTGGTCGTCTTTTGCTGATTTTGCCAGCATTAATTTTGCGATACCTCCATCCACAGTTTTAAGCTCGGATCAAAGCATGATAAATGCAAAATGGTTTGTTGATGCAGAGCTTAATTTTGCTGAACATCTACTCTCTAAAAAAGACGCTAGTACAGCAATCATCTACAGGGATGAAACAGGAACAAGAAAAGAGCTTTCATATAAACAACTGTATGAACAAGTTAACTCGTTTGCTCATGCTCTGATTGATCAAGGGGTGGGTAAAGGAGATGTTGTTGCAGGAATTATAACGAATTCTCCTGAAGCAATTATTGCCATGATTGCAACCAGTTCATTAGGTGCTATTTGGACATCATGTTCACCAGACTTTGGCACTGATGCCATTTTAGATAGGGTAGGACAAGTTAAACCAAAAGTATTAATTGCTATTGATGAATACAACTACGGTGGAAAAACATTTCATTTAATTCAAAAGATAGCCTCTATTTCAAGCAAGTTAGAAAGCCTAACTAAAATCTTTATTGTTCAAAACTCTGATGGAACTCATGGGCATGAAAATATAAAAAATTCCGTTTTATTTAATGATTACTTGGATTGTGAAGATAAGCTTATATTTGATTCATTTCCTTTTGATCACCCCTTATACATAATGTATTCATCTGGCACCACCGGTAAACCTAAATGCATTCTCCACAGTGCAGGTGGCACCTTAATCCAGCATATGAAAGAACATCAGCTGCACTTAAATTTAAGGCCCAAAGACCGGTTATTCTTTTTCACTACGTGCGGTTGGATGATGTGGAATTGGCTAGCAAGCGCCTTGGCGAGCAAGGCGACTATTCTTCTTTATGAAGGATCCCCTTTTTACCCAAAACATGAATCCTTATGGGAGATTGCAGAAGAGGAGAACATTACACACTTTGGCATTAGTCCTAGCTATATCAGTACACTGATGAAGAAAAATGCTGTCCCTGCAAAAAAACACAACCTCCAATCATTGAAAACAATTCTCTCCACAGGCTCACCATTACTGGCAGATCATTTTCAATACATTCAAGAATCAATAAAAGACGGAGTCCAGATATCGTCAATTTCTGGGGGAACAGACATCATTTCCTGTTTTGTCCTAGGTAACCCAATGACCCCAGTGTTTAAGGGAGAGATACAATCTATTGGTTTGGGCATGGATGTAAGAGTCTTTACAGATGATGGAAAAGAAGCCCAAAGAGAAGAAAAAGGTGAACTTGTTTGCACCCAACCCTTCCCTTCAATGCCTATTGGGTTCTTTAATGACCCAGAAAAAAGAAAATACAAGCAGAGCTATTTCGGCAGCTATGAAAACATTTGGGCTCACGGTGACTTTGCAACAATAACTGATAATGGTGGTGTAATAATTTATGGTCGATCCGATGCAACTTTAAATTCTAAGGGTATAAGAATTGGCACTGCAGAAATTTATCGCCAAACTGAAAAGTTTTCTGAAATACTTGAAGCTGTGGTGGTTGAAACAAATGAAAATCATGAATCAACAGTGACGTTATTTCTGAAATTAGATAAAGACAAAAAACTTACTGAAGAATTAATAGAAAAAATTAAACATAGGCTCAAAACTTACGCTAGCCCTAAACACGTTCCAACAAACATTGTTCAAGTTGATGATATCCCCAAAACAATAAGCGGTAAAATTTCAGAGTTATCGGTTAAGTCAGCTATCGAAGGCAAACAAATTAAGAATATTGAGGCACTATCAAACCCTGATTCACTAATCTTTTTTAAACAGTTTGCAAAGGAAAACTGACTTCATTATGAAATACAATTAACATAAAAAGACACGATAAATATGAAACAAAATTCAAAATTGGATTATCCATTCTCAAAAAGGCCTCCCGATGGAGGAACAATAGAGGTCACACCTAATATATTTTGGCTGAGGATGCCTCTCCCGATTGCTCTAAATCATATAAATCTCTGGTTATTAGAGGGCGATGAAGGTTGGACCATTATTGACAGTGGGATGGCAACTAAAGAATCAAAAACCATTTGGAACAATATATTCACAAAATCACTTAAGAAAAAACCTGTGGAGGAAATACTTATAACCCATATGCATCTTGATCACTCAGGATTGGCTGGCTGGCTGGCAAATAAGTGGGATATTGAGCCACATTTCACTGAAAAAGAATTTTTGGAAACAGTAAAAATTAACAATGGAATGAACGATGATCAACAAAGAATATATTTAGATTATTATAAAAAATGCGGATATGACGAAGAAGCACAACTTCACTTTATTGAGAGGAATAAATACAGGCAATCATTAGTTACTAACCTAGAAAGCGGTTTCCAAGAACTTAATGATCAACAAACAGTCAAACTCAGCAATGGTCTTTGGCAGATAATTATTGCTCAAGGCCATTCTCCATCGCACGCCTGTTTATTTTCCGAAGAAAACAATGTTTTCATTTGTGGGGATGTGCTGCTGCCAAGAATTACTCCTAACGTTAGTGTAAACCCAGCCTATCCTGATGGGAACCCATTAAAAGATTGGCTAGATAGCTTGGAAAATATAAAACAAAAGATTCCAGATGATGTCCTGGTATTGCCCTCACATGGATACCCTTACAAAGGTGCCCATCTAAGAATTGAAACAATACTCAAAAATCATCACGACAAACTTAATAAAATCTATGAAAATATTGATGAGCCAAAAACTGTTGTTGAACTCTTCTCAGTCCTCTTTGAGAGCCAAATTAATAAGCATAATATTGTACTGGCAGTTGGTGAAACCATGTCGCACCTCAATTATTTAGTTGCTGAATCCAAGCTTAGCAAGTCTATAGACAAGAACGGTTTATATTCATTTTCAAGAACCTAGGAGAAAGTATTGAGCATAATTTTTGATGATCACAAGCAATTTGAATATTCAATTCCCGTCATTGTGATTGGTGCTGGTGGTTGTGGTTTATGTGCAGCTCTAGCTGTAAAAGAAAATAACACTGACGTTCTGGTTATTGAAAGAGATCCAACCCCCTTAGGCACCACAGCTATGTCCACTGGTTTGATACCTGGAGCAAATACTAGATTACAACGAGAAGCAGGAATAGCTGATTCTCCTGAAACATTTGCAAATGACATAATGAAAAAAACTAAAGGTGAAACTGACCCAAACATTGCGATTTGCTTGGCAAGAGAATCTTCAAAAACCGTTGAATGGTTAATTGATGAATATCAGATCCCTTTAAGTTTGGTTGACAGTTTCCTATATCCTGGTCATTCCTTAATGAGGATGCATGGAACACCCAATAGAACAGGAAGTGAGTTGATGGGTGCCTTATGCAGAGCAGCTGAAAAATCAGAAATCGATATATTAACAAATGCATTGGTAACTGATCTGTACAGTGATTCGACTAAAAGGATTCTTGGGGTAAGAGTTTTAAGAAGTGATGGTGAAATAGAAGAGGCTGGTTGTGACGCACTCATTCTTGCTTGTTGTGGCTTTGCTGGAAATCCAGAAATGATTGAAGAATACATGCCACAAATCAAAGACGCTGAGTTTTTTGGCCACCCTGGTAACAAAGGCGATGCGATCATCTGGGGAAAATCCTTAGGCGCAGGGCTTGCTGATATATCAGCTTACCAAGGTCATGGTGGTTTAGCTGCAGGAAGAGGTGTGCCGATCCTATGGCCAATGATTATGGAAGGCGCTTTTCAAGTGAATAAAAATGGACGAAGATTTTCTGACGAATCAAAAGGCTATTCTGAACAAGCTGTAGAAGTGGTCAGTCAGCCAGACAAAATCGCATGGAATATCTTTGATGAACGCCTTCATAGTCTAATGATGGAATTTGAAGATTATCACAACGCCATTGAAGCAAAGGCAATTGTAAATGCTGAAACAATTACAGAATTGAGTCAATTAACCAACATAGATGAATCAGCGCTGAGAGAAGTCATCAAAGAAGTTGAAGAGATGGTAGAAGGGAAAAGAGAAGATGATTTTGGAAGAGATTTCACAGGCAAACCAAAACTATCGGCACCCTACTATGCCGTCAAGGTGACTGGCGCACTTTTTCATACACAGGGCGGCTTGGTGGTAAATGAAGATGCAAGAGTTCTAGATAAACAAGGCAACACTCTACCAAATATTTTTGCAGGAGGAGGATCAGCAAGAGGCATCTCCGGTCCTTCAGACTGGGGCTATATGGCTGGAAACGGACTGCTAACTGCCACCACTTTTGGAAGACTAGCTGGAACAGCTGCGGCAAAATTAATTGAAAAATTCAATTAGTCCACTATTTATCGTTTGATAAATAGTTGTTATATTATCCGTAGTTACTTTGGAGGAAAAGATGAAAGAACCTAAGGGACCACTTAATGGATTAAAAGTTTTAAGCATAGGGACTTCTATAGTCGGACCTTGGGCAGCAACTTTGCTTGGATATTTAGGGGCTGAAGTTTTTAAAGTAGAACCTCCAAAAGGAGAATTCCTCAGGGTCCTCTACCCTCATCAAAATAAACTCTCAACAGCCTATAGCTCTACAAACCTTAATCAAAAATCAGCCGGTCTTAACACCAAGGAAACAGAAGGAATGAACGCGATGCTGAATTTGGCAAATCAAGCCGATGTTCTAATAGAAAACTTCAGGCCAGGAGTCACAGACAGGATCGGACTTGGCTACGAACTCTTGCATAAATCAAATCCAAATTTAGTTTTTGCTTCAAGCTCTGGGTATGGAGATGACGGACCAATGAAGAATCTTGCAGCTCTAGAACCGCATCTTCAGGCATTTAGTGGAATGAGCGGTATTACTGGATTTCGAGGAGACGATGGACAGTTAATTAGATTTACACATTTAGATCCGACGGGAGCAATTTTTTTCTGTGGTTTAATTATGTTAGGGCTGATTGAGAGAGAGCGCTTTGGGCATGCCTGCTGGGTCAAAACTTCTCATTTAGCCAACGCATTGGCGAATATGAACAATAAAGTCTCAGAGGTATTACTAGCAAACGCACAAGTAGAGCCTCTTGGTAGCGGCTCTTCGACTTCTGCACCGAATCGATGTTACTTATGCGAAGACAAAAGATTTATAGCTGTCTCTTGCGAGAATCAGAATCAATGGTCTGCCTTTTGTGAAGCAATGGGCTTGACTGAATTGGCTGAAGATCCCAGATTTTCCAAGAACACCGATCGAATAGATAATCGCGATGAGCTGGACAATATTCTCAAAGATCACTTCCTGGAAAAACCGTCCCGATGGTGGTCATTAAGGCTGACTAAAGCAAAGGTTCCAAATAGTTTTGACTTATGCTTTGATGATTTACAATTCCATCAGCAAATCATAGAGAACAATTTCTTAGTGGAAGTTAATGGTGATCACACTGGTCCATTTTATGTAGGCGGTTTGCCTTGGGAGTTTAGCGAAACGCCGCCTAAAATTGATACCTCAATTCCTGTGCCAGGTGGGGACACGGAAAGAGCGATGAATGAAGGATTTACAAATAAACCAAAAGACCCTGTAAAAGAACTATCCGATACTCCTGAATACCCGTTAAAAGGTATTAAGGTTGTGGATACCACGCAGGGATATACGGGGCCATATCTTTCATTTATGCTGGCTGAAGCGGGCGCTGACGTTATCAAAGTAGAACCCATTGATGGGGACTGGTCAAAAAAATTAAGCCCTCAAACAGACAAAGGAGTCAGCGCTTTATACCAATCGTTTAATAGAAATAAAACAATTACTGGAATTGATCTCCAAACCGATGAGGGGCAATCAGAATTTGAATCGCTTATAAAAGATGCCGATATCCTCATTGAAGAATGGGCTAATGAAAGCCCTGAATCCAAAATCTATGACTACGATGCATTGAAAACCAACAACCCATCACTTATTCATTATTCTCTTTCAGCATTTGGGCATCGCGGACCAATGAAAAATAGACCCGGAAGCGATCTTACCATCCAGGCTATGTCGGGTTATTTAAGAACTATGGGTGATGTCGGAGAGGAGCCGGTCCGGGTGGGAGCTGATGTGGTCTCTACTTGCACAGCAGCCATGGGTCTGATTGGAATACTTTCTGCATTGTATTCTCGAATTCAAAACGGTAAAGGACAACAAATAAAATCAAGCATGCTTGGAACAATGATGGCCATAAAAACTCTTCAATGGTCAGGATTTAGTGACCCAGACAGTTGGGAAGGTAATTTCTGTAAAAATGAAACTGATGGCTCTAATTATGGCCAAAGAACAAAAGATAATTCAATTTTTGCGACGCCCTCCCCTGCTCTAACCGAAGATAAATTTTTTGAAATGATCACTGAATTCGGGATGTATGAAGAATTCATGAAAGACGAAGATTTAGTAAAAAATTGGTGGAATTCATTTGGTGTTGGGACAAAATCTAGCCAGGCAAGACCTCTATGGGATAAGTATCTTGCAAAAATGACGTCAGAGGAGGTGCTGGAAATATTTTATCGATATGAGGTCTGGGCAGTAGAGTTTTCCAATATTGAAGAATTAAGAAATCATCCACAAGTGGAATTCCTCAATATGTTTGAGAAATATGAAAACGACACATATCTTAGGGCGCCATGGAAAACACCATGGGGTTTTCCGAAAATTGATCCTGTAAAATCTTAAGCTAAAGAAAGGCGATCTTTTGAGAAAACACTATGCAAATACTGACCTGGGTCAAGTTCATTATTTAACAAGCGGTGAAGGTAGCCCCGTGCTGCTTTTACACATGACGCCTCAATCCTCGCTTCAGTTTCTTTATACATTTGATTATTTTAATAAACTTGGATTTAGATCAATTGCCCCAGATACACTAGGCTATGGGATGTCAGACAAACCAAATCAACCCTTAACCATTGAAGAATATGCCTCTGTACTACCTCAAGTTCTTGATCACCAAGATGTCGATACAATCTCAGTCATAGGTCATCATACGGGTGCTTCAATTGCCTGTGAATTGGCTAAGTCACACCCCGATCGAGTAGACAAGTTAGTTCTTCATGGAATCCCTCTCTACACACAAGAAGAACGTAAAGAACGCATGAATAACTTAAAAGTGGATTTATTGCCAAAAGAAGATGGATCCCATTTGTTGGATTACTGGAATTGGATTCAGAGCAGAGTCGGCGATAGAGCAACACTAGAATCGTGCCAAATGTCTTTGTTGCATGTATTTCTGGCTGGGGAAAATGAATGGTTTTGTCATCATGCAGCGTTTGCTTATAATCTGGAAAAGACACTATTAGAATTAAGTCAACCCTGCTTAGCTATAACCAATACAGGTGATCCATTACACTATATTATTCCCAGAGTTCAATCGCTAAGAGAAGATTTTACATATAGAGAAATAGAAGGAGGCTCTGTATTTTTCATTAGAGATGAACCAGAAAAATGGGTAGATTGTTTGAGTGATTTTCTTTAATAATAACCAAATAGAAAAATAAGAGAGAAATAACAATGCTTTATAAACTCCCGGAAGAAACCTTGATGCTTCAAGACACAGTTAAAAGATTTGTTGACAACGAGTTAATCCCTCTTGAAAGCAAATTTCCTGAGCGACCAAATTCATATGAGCTACCTGATGATGTGTTTTTGGAATTGACAGCTAAAGTTCACGAGATGGGATTGACTGCCAGAGAAACCCCTGAAGATGCAGGAGGAGCCGGTTTAGGAACCCTTGATAATTGTATAGTCACAGAACAAGTGCATCGTTCAACGGCAGGCTGCAGTGTTTTCTCAGCTACATTTGCTTCGATGCTATATGAATTAGGGACAGAAGAGCAAAAAGAGAAGTACATGGTTCCTTCAGTTAAGGGCGAATTTCATGGGGCCAGCGCCTTTAGTGAACCGGGTGCCGGAGGGGACCTTGCTGGGATTCAAACGACGATTGAAAAAACAGACGATGGTTGGGTTATAAACGGCAATAAATGCTGGATATTTAAAGCCAAAACTGCCCGTTTTATTTTGGTCTTAACTCGACTTAAAGGAACGGAGAGACATGACGGTCTTCAATGGGTCATAGTCGATTCTGATTCCCCTGGTTTCAAGGTTGGCAGAGAGCAAAAAATGATTCATGGACAAAATACTTATGAATTATTTTTTGATAATTGCACAGTGGATGATAAACAATTGTTGGGCAAACCCGGTCAAGCTTGGTCATCAGGAACTGACTATCTTTTTTCAGGAAGGATACAAATTGCTGCCAGAGCGCTGGGCATTGCTGATCGATGCCTTGAAATGGCAAAAGAATATGCAAAAATAAGACACACTTTTGGGAAGCCGCTATCATCTCGTCAGGCCATTCAGTGGATGATCGCCGATTCAGCTTTAGAACTCCATAGTTGTAGGCTTTTAGTCTATGATACGGCTCTTCGAGCCCAGGAAGGTGAAAAAGTTTACACAGAAACGGCTATGGCAAAACTGTGCGCGACTGAAATGGTTGCCAAAGTTGTTGACCGAGCAATGCAAATTCACGGTGCAGCAGGTCTTTCCGATGAAAGCATTCTGGAGAGATGCTATCGAGATGTCCGACCCATGAGAATCTACGAGGGGACCTCCGAAGCACTCAGAAGCATGATAGCAAAAGACTTGTTGAAATAATTCAAAGAGATGCTGTCGTTTAAAACAAAATTTGGTTGGGGAATAGGAACGTTAACTGTTTCGCTAATGTTTCAAGCAAATGGACTGCTCTTATTGGTTTATTTGACAGACTTTGTGAATATGCAAGCCGCCACAGCAGGTCTACTGATTGGGTTGTCTAAAATTTATGACGCTGTAACTGATCCAGTTATGGGAAGAATTAGTGACAGAACGAATACAAGATGGGGCAAAAGAAGGCCCTATGTTTTGTTAGGAACTTTGCTCTGTGCTCTATCATTTCTATTGCTGTTTAACCTTGCCTTATTCTCGGAGTCTGAAAATATTATTCTGATAACTCTCTTTGCCCTCATTTTGAACGCTACAGGATACACAATTTTTAATGTTCCATACCTCGCAATGCCCTCTGAGATAACAAATGACTACGATGCTAGAACAGACTTAATGTCCTATAGAGTCATGGCAGTCGCCGCCGGGCAGTTAGGTGGTTCAGCGCTTGGACCAGCATTAGTTGTCTATTTCGGGAGCGGTGCGGCAGGTCATACGGGTATGGCTATGTCCCTTGCCCTCATTATGATTATGGCTGGTTTTGCATGTGTTTGGATGACAAAGGATGCTCCATTTGCCAAGACTGTTACAGAAAAAAAAGATGAAGGATCTTTTCTCAAACAGTTTAGAACCGCGTTCAAAGTCAAACCTTTTGCAATACTTTTAGGAATCAAAATTACTCAGCTAACTGGATTCGCGGTGTTTCTAGGCTCACTTCCTTATCTCTTTACAAGAATTATGGATCTTTCGTACAACTATCTTGGTTTCTATTTTCTCATTCAAGGATCAGTTATGTTCATTTCACAACCATTATGGGTAAGAATTGTGAACAGTATAGGCAAGAAAAACGGTTATTATCTTGCCTCTCTCTCATGGGGATTGGGTGCATTATCATGGATGCTTGCAACCTCAGGAGAAGGTGACCTTGGTATTATTTTAAGAGGGTGCTTCCTTGGTTTTGGGGCAGGCGGACTCTTATTGGTTGGTCAATCAATGCTGCCCGATACAATGCAATATGACAAAGAAACCACGGGTCAAAGCAGAGAAGGAATACTGGCAGGCGTTTACACAACTGTCGAAAAATTGTCATTTGCTATTGGGCCCTCAATTTTAGGAATTATGCTTGGAATGGTTGGCTATGATGCGCTTTTAGCAAGCCAAAGTGATGCTGTGATCAAAATGGTTTACTTTACAGCAGGAGGTTTTCCGGTGATTGCGTTAATGATCAGCTGCTTGTTTGTTATGATCTACAACATAGACCAAAAATCATTAACAAAAGAGAAAGAGTATGAGTGAGAAAAAAACTTGTGACACCTTGATAAAGGGAATAGTTATTTCAATGGACCCCAAAAGGCGAGTCTATTTAGATGGTTTTGTTGCGATTGAAGACGGATTGATCAAAGCTGTCGGTTCCATGAATGAATGCGACTACGACTCAAAAAATATCCTTGGCGGCAATGACTATATGGTCCTTCCTGGATTGGTCAATGTCCATACGCATCTGATTCAAGGCTGCATGAGAGGGATGGCAGATGGAACAACATACGAGGAAAGATTTTTTGGATTCTACTATCCAATGACAGGTGCTTGTGACGAGGAAAGATCGTATATTGCTTCTATGCCTCCTGTTATGGATCTTTTGTTAAGAGGGGTCACAACAACAGCGGATGACCATTTTACTCATCTGCATAAAAAATCCATTGATGGCGTATTAAAAGCAGTTGATGATTCGGGGATTCGATGCAGGATGGCTCGTCTTACCATCAATGATAAACAAGCCGTTCCAGATGGATTCAGAGAAGAGTTGGATGAGGGAATTGCTGAAACTGAGCGCGTCAAATCAACATGGGAAAACGATAAAATTTCAGTGACAGCCTCAACAATAGGAATTACTTATTGTGAACCTGATCAACTCGTAGAACTATGGAAGTGGACTGATGAAAATAATCGTCAATTCGATATTCATGCTCCTGCAGTAATGGATCATAAATATCTTGCTTCTCGAAGAGGTTGGGAAGGAGGATCTTTTGAGTGGCTCGATCATGTCGGAATCTTAGGGCCCAATGTTATCTCTGCTCATTCACAGAATTTGAGACCAGGCGAAGCAGAATTAATAGCAAAATGTGGTGCATCTGTGGCACTAGTTCCAGACATGGAACAAGTCCTAGGCTTGGTTAATTTTGATGCAAAAAAATTCCTTGAATCGAATGTTACTTGTGGGCTGGGTCTTGATGGTCCGGTTGTTGCATACGGTCATGATCTTTGGACGGCAATGAGAAGTTTTCTCACTGCACAGAGAATGGGAGACCAGCATCGAACCATGATGTCCGATACGCAAACAAAGTGGACTGGAGATGAAATACTATATGGAAGCGCAGAACAAGCCTTGGAGCTAGCCACAATCGATGGAGCTAAAGCACTGATGATGGATGACACTATTGGCTCTCTAGAAGTCGGAAAAAAGGCTGATATTCTTCTCATTGATAGATCCTCAGAGAGCCACTTAACGCCGATGGGTGCCATGATCGCTAATTTAGTTTACGGAAATGGTCCAAATCAGAGTGCAATTAAAGCTGTGATGATTAATGGTGAAATAGTGGTCAAAGACGGGGTTCATGAAACCATTGATCATGCTCAAGTTGTTAGAGACTCAGATCGGTTACAAGATGCACTCTTAGATGAAACTGATTCCAGACAATATCTAAGGAAACGCAGTCGCTTTACTTGGGTTCAATAGCTAGGTTAATAAAACTTTTAATTCAGCCACAGCCGCGTCTGGGGTATTAAGAACAAAATGGTCTGGCATTTGTCTCCTTATTTGCTCAGCAGCTCTTGCCATTGAAAATTGACCCAGGACGATTGTTTCATCGTTTGGAAGCATTGCCACGGCATCGATTATTTTCTGATTGTGTGCTTGTACTCGATCGCCTTTTAGGTGTTCGAGAGCACCTTCGATTAAATGACCTTTGATATTTATATTTAAGTCTTTACTCATGGCTTCAAATTCATTGACCAATAATTCTAAAGATGGCTCAAAAGTCACTAAAATATTTACATTAGACTCCGCTTGAATAGCCGTTTTAAAAGCTGACTCATTGGGCCTGAGGATAGGTAAATTAAATTTAGTCTTTGCTGCATTTATTGCATCACCAAAGGCACTGCAAGTATAAAGAATAGCATCAACCTGATCATTGACTGCTTGTTGGGCTAAATTAATTATTCGTGATCTTATTCCGGCTTCATCCAATCCGTTTTCTCTGTCAACAGATAATTGGAAGTCAGAATACTCATTCAAAATGACATTGGGCCAAATCTTTTGAAATGATTGCTTGATAGGCTCTTCTGATTCCTCAAGCGCATGAATCAATCCAATCGTTATCTTATTCTGGCTATTCATTTTGTCGGGATAACAGGCATAAGTAGGTATGGCACTCTATTGTTTCCAAAATGAAGCGTGGTCTTGCCATTGAATCTATCGTTCCTATCGATTGGATCATTGTGAAGGAAGGGCCCACAACCTGTTAATTGATTCTTAAAATTTGAAAGCATTTGCGGTTGTGCATCTGGGCATTCATAGTCTTTACCTTGGATTGAAAGCACCAGATAATAACCCGTTGGAATAACTATTGAAGTTGGCCAGATTTCAATATCCATCTCAACGATCTCATCCGGGTTGAGCAGTTCTGTTTCGGTGTGCGGATGATAAGGACGCCATGGTCTTGATAATTTTTTGTCCAATTTTCGATGAGATGCCCTCAACCATCCTTGAGCAATTGGTGTGTAAGGGTCAACTGCCCCTTGAAAAACAACCTCCTTGTCCTGATCGCTAAACAGTCTTAACACAACAAATAAGTCAGCGTCTTCCGTCGATGATGAAATGAACAATTTCATAGCCATAGGTCCGGTGATCTCTGTTTCCTGATCAAAAGGTCTCGACCTAAAATCTACACCATCACCCATGGCATCAAAGGTGATTGATGAAGATTCTGTTTCTTTAATTTCATCAATCATTTCATATTCACCATTGATGTACATTTTGGTCCACTGGGTTCTTTTAATTGGCCATTCGTTCTCATGACGTTCACTGAAGCCATTAATATGCCTGACTTGTAATTGAACTTTTGGTTGATCTTGCCAATCATTCTCTATCTCTTTTAGGAAGTAATCAAAAAATTGCTTTTGAAGTTTAACCCCGTAATCTGTATAGAATTCAGTCCAGTGCTCCAAACCGTGCATCTCAAGCCATTTCTGTCCTGATGCAGCCCTTATATATCCCTCTGTATTACCTCTTAGATGGAGTCCTTGACCGCCCCAATTACCGGCAGAGAGAAATGGGACTTTAATATTGTCCCAAACTGCTGTTCGCTCTTCGTGGTATTTATCAAATAAAGGGTGAGCTCTAATCTGATCGCCAAATGAACATCGATTAACTTCGAGTTCTTCCTCGCTTAATTCTTTATTTCCACATATAGGTCTTCCATTAAACTGATTGATCATCCCATTTTTCCCAAGACCGTGCTGTACGGTTTTAACCTGCATATCAAACCAATTGGCCCAGAAAGTACTTAAAATCCCTCCATGATGTGTCATGTCCCTGTACCAATCACTGGCGCCCTCCCATATGCACATTGCCTTTAAGTGAGATGGTTGTTGTGAAGCAACCTGCCATTGGTTGATCCCATAATAAGACACGCCATTGATTCCAACATTTCCGTTACTCCATGATTGCTTCCCAGCCCACTCAATGCATTCTTTGAAATCCATGGTTTCTCTCATTGAAAAATGATCGATATAACCTGGAGATGCACCGCAACCTCTTGAGTCAACTCTAATGCATATATATCCATCTGGTACCCATTTTTCTGGATCTACTACTTCCCAGTTCTGGTATTGATTTGATGACCCTCTTGTTACATCTGGATGTTTTTCAGCCATCCTCTCCCAGGCGCTGGGATATCCTTGCTGAAATGGGAGGCCTTTCGCATAAGGCCCATAAGTAATCAAAACAGGGTACCTCCCCTCCTCAATTGGTCTAAAAATATCGGCTCTTAATTCTAATCCATCGTCCATCCTGATCGGGATATCCCAGTCAATATGCATGCCATCTTTAATTTCAGAAAATTCCTTCACTTATTTACCTTTCATGTAATCAATTATTTTTACTGCATCTTCGTGCATAAACCTCTCCTCCTTGATAGCCTCGGAATAGACCTGAAAAGAAGATTGGGTGGTTGGTATATCAATTCCCATCTCTTTGGCTGTTTTTAAAATTACAGAGAGATCTTTGACCATGCTTTTCATGTCAAAGGCAACAGGCATATCCTCACCCAACATGATCGGTATCTTCATTTTTAAAACCGCAAGTGCGGCTGAGCTATCAGCAATAGCATCCAGCATCATGTCATCACTTAGGCCTCCAGATTTCCCCAGAAGGATTGATTCAGCAATCGCTTGCCAATAAATTGCCAACGGCAGGTTTACAACCAGCTTCAACAAAGATCCTGATCCATTGCTCCCCGCATGAATGACCCGTCTTGCAAGAATATCAAGATACGGTTTCGCTTTGATAATATCTTGATTATCGCCTCCACAAAAAATTAGTAATTCTCCCTTTGCAGCAGGAGCAACTGTTCCTGATACAGGAGCATCGATAAAGCCAGCAGATTTTTCTTGGATTTCTCTGGCAATTCTTATTGTCGTCTCAGGTTTGATAGTGCTCATATCAATAAATAAACGATCTTTTACATTGCCGTTTATTAGACCGTTCTCAGATCTAAAAATTTCCTCTACTGCGACATCATCACTCAACATCGTAAAAATAAGATCAGAATTTTCAGAAACCTCAGAAGGGGTTTCTGCCACCATTGCGCCCATTCTTCTGACAGCTTTTGTTTTCTCTGGGCTGCGATTGAAGACAGTCAGTTTATGGCCTGCTTCTATAAAGAGAGGGGCCATCACAGAGCCCATCTTACCCAAACCAACAAAACCAATGTTTTTTCTCATTCAGTCTTCACTTGGTACAAAGGCAATAAGATCCAAAAGAGTATTTGCGCCATCTAATACCATAGAATCATTCAACCCAATTGTCGTGGAAGCAGGTTTATCCGATGGAAAATATCGTGCCCATTCCTCGATTGATTCAGCAAACCATTGCAGATCGTTGTGAAAACAAGCTCTTCTAACAATATTCTCAACCGATGAACCAGCTTTTTCAGCGATTGAATTAATATTAGACATCATATATCTCATTTGAGATTGCGCGGGTCTCCCGTACCAAGGTGCTGCTGCATTTCTTACCATGCCCTCAGCAATGTTTCCCGATGAATCAAATGCCATCTGAGTACTAAAAAACAAGAGTTGCCCAACTTGGATAGCTTGAGGCTCATGACCAAATGGCTCTGGAGCATCCGATGTTTCAATAGATTGCTTCTTTAGTCTTGCATCATTGGTCAATGCCATAAAGGAAACCTCTACTTTTGCTTTGCTGTGATTCATCCCTGACCTAGGCAAAACAAAACGTGCTGGAGGATTAGGAAAATGCTTTTTCCAAACTTCGTCCATCAACTTAAAATCATTGGGATCAGAAATAAAGACCTCTGCTTTCACTGCATTCTCAAGGGAAGATCCTGCTTGCTCAAGCAACTCTGATGCTTTGCTAATTACTAACTCCAATTGCTCTTCAAATGAATCTGCTATACAACCGTTCTTGTCTACAGGAGTTTGATTTGAAACAAAGACCCACTCCCCTTTCTTTAAAGCATCAGATCCGAGTGAATTGGGGTCCAAGCTATAACAATTAACCTCATCATTACTTCTATAGCACATGACTTCCAGTTCAACCTTTGTGCCAACCCACATTAATTCCTTTATACCTATAGTTGATCTTGTCGGCTTTGTTGAGAAATTATCCTCAAAGAATTTCCCATAATTACCTATATCGATATCATGCGAAAAGTTACCTTGTGAAAAAGTATCCAGATTAGGTCGATCTGAAACAAACCATTCCCAAATTTTTACTGTGTCTTCAGACATATTAAAACCAGCTGCTTCAACAGTCGTAGCCATATTCCCTAAGACAAACTCTGATTGTAAGCCTAGACCCGTAGAAGGATCTTTATCCTCAGGTATTAAATTTTTTGGTACTCCGTTTTTAAAATCACTAGCAAGCTGGCCTGCAATAAAAACCCAATCTCCAACTTTCACTGCTGGTGAGTATGGCATTACAGGTTTAGGCACTCCTTCTTCTATACCAGGCCAGATTGCAATCGGTGTATTCTCATCCTTCATAATTGTATGATCCTTATCTATACCCTCAAAGATAACATGTCATTAAGTTGCATTGTTAATTGTTATATTTTCGTAGATATTATACTATTTATCAATTGATCAATAATTATAGCCCCAAGTGATTCTTTATGAAATTATCAATGTTTACGATGCCGCTTCATCCGCCTTCTCGTGCTTATGATGAAGTACTGAGAGAGGACAGAGAAGCTGTTATCTATGCTGATAAGTTAGGCTTTTCTGAAGCTTTTATAGGAGAGCATATAACTGATCGTGCTGAGCCAATCACATCGTGCCTAATATTTATTGCAAGCCTAATAGACTCAACAAAGCAAATTAAACTCGGAAGTGGCACTGTCAATTTACCTAATACTCACCCTGCCACAATCGCAGCACAGGTTGCTATGATTGATAACATGCTGGAGGGTCGGTTTCTATTCGGAATAAGCCCTGGAGGCCTTCTCTCTGATGCAGAGATATTTGAAAATTTAGACAATGACAGAACAGAAATGTTCGTTGAGTCTATCAATCATATTCTGAACATTTGGTCCAAACCAGCTCCCTATAATCTCGAAGGTAAATATTGGAACATCTCAACTGAAAAAAACTTTGTTGAGGAAACTGGTCAAGGCATTATTGTGTCCCCGTTTCAAGATCCTCACCCTCCAATAGTTGTTACTGTAGTAGCCCCTTTCTCAAAAGGCATTGTCTCAGCAGCTGAAAGAGGCTGGGAACCTATTTCAGCTAACTTTTTACAACCAAATTGGGTAGCTTCACATTGGCCTATGTACCAAAAAGGTTGCGAACAAGGGGGTTATGAAGCAGACCCTAAAAATTGGAGAATAGCGAAGAGTATTTTTGTAGCTGATGATGAAAAGACTGCTCAAGAATATGGGAAAGGTGAGGATGGCCCCTATAATTTCTACTTTAAACAAATAATGAAGAAATTGATCGGCAATGGAAGGCCTGACCTTTTTAAACACGATAGAGACATGCCTGATTCTGATGTAACACTAGATTATGTCCTTGATTCTATGGTGATCTGCGGCACCACTGAAAGTGTTGTGGAGCAAATTGAAGCATTTAAAGATATTACAGGAGAATTTGGAACACTTGTTTATGCTGCACATGATTGGGTCAATCCTGAGCTTTCAAAAAGGTCTATGGAGCTAATGGCGAATGAGGTAATGCCAAGACTCAATAAGTGACCCTAACCAGCCTTTAGGAAGCCAATCACTTCATTCAAAAAAATTTCTTGCTGCTCCAACACTGATAGGTGTTTTGCATCGGTTAACCATCTGACTTTTGAGTTTTGTATGTTTTTTTCAAACCAATAAGCCGCATCCTTAAATAATAGATTGTCTTGGTCACCGCAAAGAATTAGTGTATCTGATTTAATCAAAGACGTAGAATCTTCTAAATTACATGCAGATAGAGCTTCACAAGCTTTTGCGTAGGATTCACCATTCATCTTAGATATTGTGGCTCTACAGTAGTCAATTACTTGATTATTTGCTTCCAGATAATCCTTGGTGAAGAAAGCCTCTAGAAACTGATCGATCATATCTTGAAGGCCTCCCTCTCTTGCTTTTGCCGCTCTCGTGGTCCAGTTGTCTTGCCATTCTTTTGAATATTTATTTGTGGTACTAACCAGGATTAATTTATTAATAATGTCAGGGTTCTTAGCTGCAAAATCCTGAAGAATCATCCCGCCAATAGACAGCCCCAAAAAATCGGCATCCTCTATTCCAAGATCCGTCAATGAAGCTTTCAAATATTTGGATAAATCTTCAATGCTATAGCTCTGATCTGGGTGAGGACTTGAACCATGACCAGGCAGATCATAGGTCATAACGGTTCTATATTTTGAAAGCTCACCTAAACAATAATCCCAAGTACGATGATCCAAGCCTAAAGGATGAATCATAATTAAAGGTCGCCCTGATCCTGAACTAAAAAACTCAATAGAATCAGGCATCTTTACTGACTTTTTTCCTGATCAGAAGCTCTCAATACTTCCATGACAGAAGCGGTATCTAATTCATTGAGATCTAGCTCTTCTGCTTTTTTGTAAAGTTCTTCTGTCATCTTGAAAAGAGGTGAATCAATCTCATGGTTATCAATCATATCCCTAATAAGCTCCATATCTTTCTTCCAAACATTCATTTTCATTGATGCTGGAGAATAATCCTTTGCAATCATCATCGGCGCCCTTAATTCAAAAATTTTTGAAGTTGCTGCACCTGACGAAATTACCTTATAGAGTTGATTTAAATCGAGTCCGCTTTTTTCACCTAACCTGATAGCCTCGGCAGAAGCAACATTGTGAATAGAAACCAATAAATTAGCGATAAGCTTAACCTTTGTGGCGTTTCCAAAATCCCCTAAATAAAAGGACTCTCTTGAGAATGTCTCAAGAACGGGTAATGCCATTTCATAGGATTCCTTTAAGCCACTGGCATACATAACAATATCCTTGTTCTCAGCCTGTCTGCCAGTTCCACTGATTGGGCAATCGAGGATGTCAATATTGATTGCATTCAATCTTTCTTTGTTCTTTATTTTGCACTCGAGACTAAGGGTGCTGGTTTCAATCAGAAGTTCTGTTTTTCGATTGTCTTGCTGGATGATCAAATCAACAGTTTCATCAAGAGCTTTGTTATTTGGCAAAGAGGTAATAATAATTGATGATTGATCTATGATTTCTTTTAAAGATGAAGAAGTGTTTAAACCCTCATGATTTAATGTATCTATTATTGTTTGATCAATATCAAAACCTATTGAGCTAAATCCTGAATGATGAATATTTCTTAATATAGATGATCCAATAATTCCTAGGCCAACAAGACCGATTTCTTTTGTATCAGTTTTTTCCATCTTGGGTATGGTGCTGACTAAGACTCAAGATCCTGAATCGTAAATTTCTTGGAGCCTTCAAGAATTATCTTTACTGAAGTGGAAACAATTGTCTTGAAGTCATTTAATACCTTACTGTGATAAATATTTTTTCTGATGGCGTAATAAAATAGGCCGCCATGCAACACCCAAACCCTTTCTAACTCTAAGGGGGTTATCGGGTGCTCTTCTGCGCTTGGTTGCCCACATTCATGCCTTATTTCATCACATATTGGTTTGAGAAATTCATCCTCAACAATTCTAATGTATCTTCTATTCATAGAATTGCCCATCAGTCCTGAAAACATGTAAATCCTTATCCACTCATACTGATGAACAACTTTTGCGTAAGAGAGGTAATACTCAACCAGTCTTTGCTCCAAAGGAATCGAACGCTTTTTAAGATTTATCGACCATTCAGGTTTGATCCAGTTAAGGTAAACCTCCTTAAATACTCTCTCAATTAGGTCATCCTTGGTTGGAAAGTATCGATATAAAAGAGGTTGTGTTATGCCAATTCTTTTTGCAAGATCTCTTGTTCTTCCATTGAAGCCAAACTCAGCAAAAAACTGGACAGCCTCATCAACTATCTCTTGTTCTCGGTCACTAGGAGTTAACCTTTTTTTTGGTTTTAATTTAGTTGGCTCGGCCACTATTACTACATTACCGGTTCTTGCTCTATTGAATAAAGCTCAAGGCTTGATAGGCTTGGTGTTTTCGGATCATACGTTTCTGGGGCAGTGAAATACTTGGGATAATGCTTTTCAACATAATCCAAAACTTGTCTGCTGTGGACCTCTTCTAAGTCCTCTCCTGAACCCATGAATGCAGAATATAACATTTGTCCTGGTTCTTGCCCCATCAGCATCCAAGGCAAGAATGGTGTAATCCTTCCCCAAGTGCCATTAAAAGGCAGTGTAGTGTAACTTGGATCCTGCATCTGTTGAGCATCAACATGAAAAGCAAACATTTCTGATACAGTGACCATAGGACCACTGGATTCTCTTACCCACTTCTTCGGATCAAGTGCATTTGGGTAAAACAAATTAATATGAATCTCCATATCTATTCGATTACCGCGTTGTTGCCAAGGAAGTATAAACGGTATCCTGGGTGGCTGTTCCTCATTAAGACCGCCAAATTGTGGAGGAGCAGGAAAATAATCTTCGATCACATAATTAAATGGATCATTAGCAATATGCACAACATCGACTGTCTCATTTGTCATTGGATTGTTCCACTCTTCAAGGACTTCGCCGCTTCTCAGATCAGTATAGAGGCCTACCTCTCTTAAAATTTTTGCGTATGAACCATCGGCTTGCTGTTCTAATCTAGAAACACCAAATCCTTCAATGCCAACACAATCAACGATTGGCTTGTTAGGTCTCAGAGCCATAATATAGCCTTTGAACCACCCGTATTTCTGTTTTGATTCATCGAGGTCTCCGTTCATCCTAGAATAGGCAATTTTATTATCTGGACCTTTAGATAAATCTAAATAGGGACCATTAAGCGCCTCTCCTCTGGCTCCCCCATAAGCTGCGGCTTGATCGGCATGTGCCTTATCAGAGAGTAATCCTAGTGTTGCGGCACTTGCGCTAAGCGCGCCTAAATTTCCAATGTTCTTAAAAAATTGTCTTCGTTCCATTATTAAACCTCTATGAATTTAAATTATTTTTTGCACGCTCAGAGAATAGCAACACTAGTGCTAAAATCAAAAGAGCAAGATTAGCAAAGCCCACCATAGTAAACGGTGCTGTTGGACTAATGTTGTCAAATAACCAACCACCAATACTAGCGACTAAAAGAATACCAATTGCACCAAAGAAACTGAACCCGCCGATGACCGCGCCGCGCCCTTTTGCAGGTGCAGCGCTACCGATCAAAGATATTGCTGAAATATTGGCAAAAATCTCTCCTAAACCTAAAAGTGCTGCTCCAAAATACATTTGCTTACTAAAAATATCATCAATAAAACCTAAATAAAGGTAACCGCATGCTGCGATGCCCATCGCAATTGCTAAAGCCATGACTCGATCAACTTTGTCTATGAAGAAGTTAATTAAAACCGCTCCAGGGATTGCGAAAGCTTGGACCATCACATAAAAGCCCGTTGATAGTTTAAATGCTTCTGCTCGTGACATGTCCATTGAAATAGCTTCATTGAACAACCATAGAGAGAAAAAGGTACTCACCACAGATAAATCTCCTCTAGATACGACTCCCGCTGTATAAGCAAGAGCAACTCTTGGGTTCTTAGCTTCCTTGAATGCAATTGCCAATGTTGAGAAATAAGACCCTTTCTTAGTCACCTGAGCCGGTGCTCCTTTCTTTAAATTGGTAAAAAGTACTGTGGAAACAACCAATACCATTGCTGCGGCGCACCAAATTGTATATTGGCCTGAGAGTGCACTATCATAGCCTTGATTAACAAAATATTCTGGAAGTTGCCTAAAGCTACCTATGATCAGAACCAAGCCTAATCCGTTCATAATCGATGTGGTTGCGATTAGTTTTCCTCTCGTGCTCTCATGAACATAATCGTTCGCAGTGGTTGGTAACATCACTGTATTACAAGCACAACCTAGGGCAATAAAGACACGGAATATAATCAACTCGGTACTGTCTCCTGCAAGAGGATAAAGAAAGTAGCCTATACCAAGAAGAACAAAGCCCATGGAATAAACAATCCTTCTTCCTACTTTATCTGATAATGCTCCAAACAGTCCGATAACGCAGACCACCACTATCTCCTGCATTGCGGTCAGCTTACCAGCTAAAGCCCCTGTCTCATTTTGAGGAATCTCAAGTATATTAAACACCAAAGGACCAAAGACATTCACTAAGGCCATGCTGGCAATTCCGAAGAATGCGCCAAAAAATAACGTGAAAAGATGACGCTTTTCTATGTCTGGCATAAGAGTTATGGGGCCAAACTTTATGCCCATTTCTTCTGAATTATTGTTTAATGATTCGGTTGGTTGATTCATAATCTAGTTATAAAATAAATATAAGACTAAAGCATATCAATAAAGACCTATCGATGATAAAGAAAATATTAAAAATAATTGGCTGGATCGTTCTTTTGATCCTTCTATTCAGTCTATGGATGTTGCAACGAATGGACACATTTAAAACAATCACTAATAACACCCCAGAGGTTTGCGAAAGTTTTGAAATGGCCGGGAGCGCTGAGGATATAGAAATAGATTATGCAAGAGGCATTGCTTATCTTTCTATTCAAGATAGAGAGGCTTTAATCAAAGGAGAGAACGCCCAGGGCTTTATAGGAAAGATTGATTTAAATCAAAAACCCTATGAACTTGTCTCTGCGTTAACGGAACAACCTGACCATCTAAGACCTCATGGTTTAAGCTTGCATATCGATAAAGCAGGTAAGCGTCATATGGCTGTTATTAATCATCCAAAAAACAGAGGAATTGAACCTGAAGTTATCGACCTATATACAGAAAGTAGCAATGGATCGTTTGATTTTGTGAGAAGTGTCTCCGATCCTTTATTCCAAAGCCCAAACGATGTCCTCTTAGTTGAAAGCGAAAAATTTTATGTTGGTAACGATAAGGGTGGAATAAGCACTGTAGATAAAATTCAAGAACAAATGGGTAGACCTATGTCGACAGTGGTCTTCTACGATGGAGAATCAGCTAGTATTGCTGTGAAAAACCTATCCTCTGTGTCTGGTATTAATCTGTCCCTAGATCAACAAACTGTTTTTGCTTCAGAAACCAATGCGAAAAGAATGGCAATTTTAAAACGCAACTTGGCCGATGGATCATTAAAAAAAATAAAGACAGTAAAGCTCACAGGATCGCCAGACAATATTAATGTTTCGGAAGATGGTAGCTTGGTCGTGGCAAACATACCAAAAGTTTGGGCACTAATTCAGCATTTTATTGCGCTTCAGAACAATGAATATAAGCCCTCCCCTTCACAAGTCGTTAGGATAGATTTTGATAACAAAGGAGATCCTTTGAGCGAGGAACTCTTTATGAGTGACGGTTATGATATCTCAACCACGAGTGTTGGTGTAATCTGGGCGAATAAATTATTCATGGGCTCGATTGATGATAAGCAAATGCATGTCTGCGAGTTATAATTAAGACATGAATGATTCAACATTAAGCGATTTCGAAATCCATGTATCAACTGAGAGAACACATCTGTCACAAGTCAGAAGAGCCTTTACCAAATCGCTAGAAATACAAAACGCAGACCCTGGGCTAGTAAACTTTTTTGTCGTTTGCTCCAGTTACTTAGAGTTCGCATTGAATCGACTAATTGTTCAAGACTATGTTTTACATGACTTGCTTGTTCCGCATATCGAAGAAAGCAATGCAGAATATCAGGATAAACTTCGGAGCTTAGATAAGGGGCTTAAGGCGATGGAATCGTCTATCGAAAAATTAGGTGAGGCAAAAAAAGAATTAATTGAGTCTGGTCTTTACGGTGTTGAGGCCTTCAAGGAAGAAGCTCATGCATTTCTCGATGTATTTCTCAACTTACTGGCTTCAAACCGTCATTCAACCTATGATCTTGAAAAAGAAGTATTTACCTCTCAGGATTGGGAAAAAATAGCCGGTGTTACAGAGGACAGCATTGAGAAAGAACAAGTGCTTTATCAAGAAATTAAACTGTCAGCACCAGAGGGTTGCGATCCGGAAAGCTTTCCTCCCATTGGGCATCATGCAAAACCAGAATAAAAAAAATATCTCTATTCTTATACTTTTAATAGTGTCCACTTGGACTTTTAGTTCTAATGCAAATCAATTTGATAACGACCAACCCACGATACTAATCACAGGATCCAATAGGAATATAGGACTTGAATTTGTAAAACAATTCTCTCAAAAAAATTGGAATGTAATTGCTACTTGCAGAAACCCAAAAGATGCAGATGAACTGAATGCCTTTGCGAGAAATAATGAAAATGTGGTGATAGAGCAGCTGGATATTACCAATAATGAGCATATCAATAATTTATCTTTAAAATATCAAGACCAAGCCATTGATATTCTGCTTAATAATGCAGGCTTAACCCCTAGATATTTATCGGCATTCAGAAAATTATCTGCCGTAGATGAGGATATAGCTAGAGAAAGTTTCGAGATTAATGCTTTAGGTACGATGAAAGTGATTCAAGCATTTATGAAAAATGTTCAAGAATCAAATAATGGAAAAATTATTGCTTTATCGAGCAAAGCTAGTTCATTTGGAGAGAGGCTTAAGGTTCCTATGATGTATAGCTATGCGATGAGTAAGGCCGCCCTTAATAGCATGATTTACAGCCTATCTTTTGAAAGCAAGAGAAAAGATGTAATTGTTATCTCTCTATCACCAGGCATGGTGAATACTACTCCAGGTACTTCTATTATGGGCGCCATAGAAGTTGAAGAAAGTGTTTCTAAGATGATGGTTGTTATCGATGGACTGACCATGGAAGATAATGGCCTATTTCTTGACTACGAAGATGGACGAACGATTGATTGGTAGAAAGATTAAGCTAAACCCATAACCTCGAAGGCAACCCTTTCTGCAGACTCCATGGCACCTTCCATTCCTCGATTTGCCACAGCCGTGTGTTCACCACAAAAATGGATTTGTCCATGTCGATTGCCAACGTGTTTACCAAATCTTGAGATTTGACCGGGTTGCCAATAAGCCCAATCTCCTTTGGAATATGGGTTCTGATACCAAGAGTGGTAAGCAACAGGCTCTAATTGATTCATTGAACTGGGTCTCAGCTGCTCTATGGACTGAATAACTGTCGATATGGCATCTTGCCGACTCATCGAATCAAGGTGTTCAGCTACAGGTCCTCGCAACCAAACAGTGAGGCTGTGGACTTGCTCTGGGTTAGTGACATTGCGATTAGCAATCACCAGACCTGATAAACCGTCAGTAAACATGTTTGGGCTCATTCCGTCACTTTCCCAAAAAGGAAACTTTGGAATAAGATGCAGCATATTAATTTTTTGGGAATTCAGTTCGTTTATCGCTTGAGCCTGCAATCCCCTAATTGCAGGAGCAATGTTAATCGTTCTTAGAACCG
>CAZLQT010000006.1:0-29751 GCA_964561815.1 uncultured Woeseia sp. | reverse complement strand
TAAGGTTCTCCTAACCCTGCCTTATGGAAAATTCTTTGTCTTTGCCTATTGCTTGATTGTGGTTATATTCATAGCAACCTCATATGATTCAGTCTCCTACTTGCTCTCATCACATGTCAAAAAGACCAGCAGTGATAATGTTGAACCGAGCCGATATAGCCGATTATTTTGGGCATTCATTCTTGCTATACTTCCAGCCTGCTTATTTTTTATAAACAGCAACCGAGCCGCCATGGATGTAATATTAATCATGTCACCACCTCTACTCGTGCTCTTTCCGATTTTTGCTGGCAGTTTAGTGAAAACATTAAAAAAACATTATGATTGATCGATGAATAAGAACAGCGTAATTGCTCATCTTATAGGAGCTGTATTTTTCTTGGTTATCTCTACACCGAGTTTTTCAAATACTAGTCCTAAGCTTATTACTACGGATGATTTATACGATTTAAAAGAAGTCAGCCTAGATGATCTTTCAAAGTCTGGGAATGAAATTATCTATAGTGTTTCATCCGTTGACCCAAAAGAAGATGAGTATAGCAGTACTCTTTTTTTGTTAAATATAGAAACCAATAAAAGAAGAGTGATTTTAGAGAATACTGATTATGGAAAAGCTCAGTTCTCGCCGGATGGAAGATCAATCATCTTTCTTTCCCAAGGTCGTGGCAAATTGAAAGATTTCAATCAACTTTGGGCGATCAGTCTATCTAATAAGACAAAAAAACAACTCACAAAAATAGAAGGGGATATTCTAGATTTTGAAATATCTCCCAACAATGAAAAAGCGGCTCTCGTTGTTAATATCTCTGCCCCAAAACAAGAAGACGATGAAACACCTAAGCCCTATGTAATTAACCGATATCAATTTAAACAAGATTATAAAGACTTTCTAGGTTCTGAGCGTGACCATATCTTTATTACTGATCTAAAATCAAAACAAAGCGTCCAGTTAAGCTCAGATAATACAAATCACTATCTTCCTTCTTGGTCTCCAGACAGCAAGAAGATAGCCTATGTAACTAAAAAAGGGGATTTTGATCGACACAACAATTGGGATATTTACATTCATGATATTAATAAAAGCGAAGCCACTCAATTAACAACACATCCTGGAGAAGATTCCTCTCCCTCTGGAGCTTCAAGACCTCAATGGAGTCCAGATGGCAAAACAATTGCTTATCTATATGGTGGAGATCCTGACCTGCTGTGGTATTCGCTCCAAGAAGTTTCTGTTATTGATGTTGAGTCCAAAGAAACGCAATTTATTACTAGTCGCCTAGATCGCAATACAGGACTTCATAGTTGGTCTGAAGATGGAGATAGCATTTATTTTGTCATTGAAGATAACATGAAAAGTCAATTGTCCAGATACTCTATTTCTGAGAAAACAATTGAAAAAATGACGCCTCCTGAATATTACTTATCAAATTATTCGAATTCATACGCTCAAAGAAATAACAAGGTTATCTTCCTGGCGTCAACAACGACCAAGCCAGCAGAGCTTTATAGTTTGAATAACGGATCAGTAACTCAATTAACCTTTCACAATGAAGACTTTATCAATGAAAAGACCATAGGAGAAACCCAGGAGATTTCTTTTAAGAGTTTTGATAATGAAGAGATAAACGGCATGATGGTCAAGCCAAGCAACTTTGATCCAGAAAAAAAATACCCGCTTCTAATCAGAATCCATGGCGGTCCTGTTTCGCAATATGGTTTGAGTTTCAGATTCGATTGGCAACTATTCGCCTCAAACGATTACATCGTCATCGCTGTAAATCCAAGAGGTAGCTCAGGGCGTGGTTATGATTTCCAAAAAGCTCTCTTTGCAGATTGGGGTGGTATTGACACAAAAGATATTAGTGCAGCTCTAGACTACGCTTTGACTCTCGGGTACATCGATGAGAATAAACTTGGCATTGGAGGCTGGAGTTATGGCGGTATGCTTACAAATTACGTGATTGCAAAAGATCAAAGATTTAAAGCTGCCACATCAGGTGCTGGGATTTCTAATCTTTTAAGTGGTTTTGGGGATGATCAGTATATTAGAGATTATATTACTGAACTAGGAACGCCTTGGGATAATACTGATGCCTGGCTGCGTGTTTCTCACCCTTTCTTAAATGCAGGGAATATAACAACCCCAACATTATTTATTGTCGGGGAGAAGGATTATAATGTTCCTTTAATTGGGTCAGAACAGATGTACCAGGCATTAAAGCATCTGGAGATACCCACTGAGCTCATTATCTATCCAGGACAACACCATTCTTTTTCAATACCCAGCTACAACAAGGATGTTTTAGAACGCTATCTTGACTGGTATGAGAAATATTTAAATTAACTCAGGAACTCGTAATACTCGATCCCAGCATCTTGAAAATCAACCCTCTCTTCTGAGCCAATTTTTCTGACAACAAATTCATTTTTTAGGTCATAATTAATGCCGTTTGCTGTTTTTTCTGATCGAAGCTTAAGGTATTGTTCATGTGTAAGATTAATATACGATTCGAAGGCATTAGAAAATGGCGTTAACCTCGTTGATGTTTCCCATCCTTCAACGAAGAAAATCGGTATCACCTCTGCTGCATCACCGCTACCATATCCAATGATTAAAGCCTCTTCATTAGATAAATCAACTCCATTTTTCAATGCATCTTCCAATCCAGCTGATAGCCATCCAAAAACAGAGCCGGAATAAATATTTCCCATCTCTGTTGTTAGATCTGATCCATAACTTAGTTTTGAAACTACATTAGACTGAAAATCAGGTTCATTATGAATAATTTTCACTAACTCGGTAGTTAATGGAAGAAGTTGGCGATTTATATCCGTCTCAGCAAAATCACTTACGTTGGGTTTATTAAGAAGCTCTTCAAGGATCCCATTTTGATCTATATTTGCTAGATTTGCATATCTAGTTAATTCTTCATGATCTGCATCGTCTCCATGTGCCAAGGCATAAAAATAAGCAATCGAGAATGCTGTTATTGGCATTTTCTTAAATGGTCTATGCATAAAAACAGCCTTAGTATTTCTTAGGTGATTTGCCAAATGTCCTGAATTTTTAGAAGACATGTCGTCCATGGCATTCAGAGTTCCATCCACGTAACAGGAAGACGAGTATTTGCCATTGAATATTGGTAATTCAAGATCAAAATCTGAATGACCATTTGCTTGCTTAGCTCTGTATTGTATAGGTTTTCTAAAGTCTAGATGTCGATAGTCAGAAGCAGAACCAGCCTCTGAAGTCCTCACTTCTGCAATCCTAGGATTTGACTCAATTAAAGCGGCAACTGCTCCTGCTCCTTGAGTTGGCTCACCACTTGCTCCTATTTGATATAGAGCAATATCTGAACATACGACAATCCCCTTAAGCGAAGGAGCGTCTGTCTTAATAAATCTAACCGCATTCTTTAAAGCGTAGATCCCTGATAAACATGCCTGCTTATATTCTGGTACTTCACAATTATTTGAGATAGGTTGAACTGATCTTCTTTCTAATTCTTTATTGACCATTCCCTTAATAATGATTGAGCCTGCAGAATTATCTGTGCTCGACTCAGTGCCTAACGCAAGAAAACCTATTTCTGATGGATCAACCTCATGAGAGAGAATTAAGTCTAGAACGGCATTTGCAGCCATCGTGTACACAGTTTGATTTGGGCCCATCATCCTAAAGCCAGTACCAATAATATTCTCAACTTTTTCCCAAGACTGATTGGTCCATTCACACCATTCTTCTAGATCCACACGATAAGGAGGAACGTAGGTTGCAATTGCGCTAATACCGACTTTGTGATGTTTCATTGTTATGGTTTTTTTTTAGAATCTGCGATTGTATTACTAAATAAATCCTTCTCAAAGATATTTGTCATTATTTAGATTGTAATTAATCTAAGTGAATTGGTTCCTCCTGAAACTTTTAAAGGAGAGCCTGAAGTTACAATGATCAGATCGCCTGAATTAACGAACTTTGAGTCAAGTAGCTGTGACCTGATATCATCAAGGACTTGAGTTAAATTATCGGCTAGAAATGGGTAAGGGCATGGAATCACACCTCGATAAAGTGACACTCTCCGCTGAGTAACTTCATTTCTAGTGAAGGCGTATATCGGTATATCAGACCTGATTCTGGATAGCATAAGAGCGGTTGAACCAGATTCAGTCAAAGCAACCACAGCCTTGATATCCATATTCTTAGAAATACTCATTGAACTGAGCGCTATAGCTTCATCTATATTCTGGACTTCTGAATATTTAAATTCCTCTTTTTCCATGATTGATTGTTGATAACTTTCTGCCCCAAGACAGACTTGATGCATGGCTTCCACAGTTTCAACTGGATATTTACCAATAGCTGTTTCAGCTGAAAGCATCACCGCGTCGGAACCATCCAAGACGGCGTTTGAGACATCTGTCATTTCTGCTCTCGTTGGACTAGCGTTGGTAATCATTGACTCCATCATTTGAGTGGCAGTAATTGCAACTTTCTTTCCTTTTATAGTTTGTTTAATTATATTCTTTTGCAATCCTGTTAATTCTCCTGGTCCTGATTCAAGAGCTAGATCACCTCTCGCAACCATAATTCCATCGCTCGCTTTAATAATCCAATAGAGTTGTTTGAGGGCCTCTAAACGCTCAATTTTTGCTATAAGTTTTATATCACTACCAAGTTGAGAAATAACCTCTCTAGCCTGATTAACATCGCTTGCATCATTAACAAAAGATAGTGCAATCCAATCAACGCCTAGTTTAGATAATTTCTTAATGTCATCTTTATCTTCTAAGCTCAATCCAGACCTATTAATAATTTTATTTTCAACCTCAAAGCCTTTGTTGCTCCTCAGAAGCCCTCCTTCAATAACTTTACAATGCAGGGTTTTCTTAGTAGATGTTATTTTATTCACTTTGAGTTTAATTAAGCCATCGTCCATTAAGATCAGGTCGTTCTTATCAATCTCATTAAACACATGATCAGCGTTAATAATAATTTCTTTCTTATTTGTTGTAGTTTGACTGGTGAATCTAACATCTATTTGTTCAGAATCTCTTAACTCTATGAGATGCTTTTTAAAATTTCCTATTCGTATCTTATTGCCTTTCAAGTCCACTAAGGTGGAAATTGGCTTCTTCATCTTCTTGGCAGTTCTTTGAACGAGTTTTATTTTTTTTGCATTGTTCTGGCTATCTGATTTATCCCAAGTCCCATGTGCTAAATTGAAACGAATTACATCGGCTCTTTCTAAAACTTTTTTTAGAATCTTAGGATCTTCTAATGAAGGCCCAAATGTGGCTATGATTTTTGTTTGTCTCATGAAAATTATCTTTTTATTTCTAGATTACAGACTCATTGCGATATTCAGTCTCGTTGAGTTCTCCTTCAGACTTAGCTACCAGAACAGAAACAGTTGCATCACCACTTATATTGACAACTGTTCTAGCCATGTCGAGGATTCGATCAAAGGGAAGAACAAATCCAACAATTAATGCTGTTTGGGCATCAGAAATGCCTATTACAGACAAAACTGTTGCCAGCAAAAATAATGAGGCTGAGGGAATACCTGCTGTACCTATCGAGGTCAATGTTGCTGTCATGGCTATTAAAAGATAATCAGCAAATGTTAATTCTACACCGAATATTTGTGCCGAAAATAATGCAACTATCCCCAAATACAATGCTGTCCCGTCCATGTTTATCGTTGCTCCGAGGGGAAGCACAGATGAGGCTACAGTTTTTTTAACGCCTAGATTATCCTGAACACACTGCAGAGTTACTGGAAGCGTTGCAGAACTTGAGGAAGTTGAGTAAGCAACTGCTTGTGCATCGAGTATACCTTTAAAGAAATTACTTAAAGGCAATCTAGCTATAAATCTAATTAATCCCCCATAGACAAAAATGATATGTATAAGGCAGCCTGCATAGAGTATTACAGTCAAAACAAATAGATTCTGGAGAGCTGATAACCCCATTGTTCCGGCAACCCATGCGATAAGTGATAAAACCCCATAGGGTGCCATTTGCATTACCATATGAGCTATCTTTAAAACAGCTTCTGCTGCTGCAGAAAAAACATCGCCCAAGGCTTTTGTCTTTTCTCCTCCCAATATGATTCCAATGCCCAAAAGAATAGAGAAAAATATAATAGGAAGCACATCACCCTTAGCAAGAGAGGAAATCGGATTTGTAGGCACAATACCAAAGAGACGATCAGCTACGCTCATTGAAGAGGAACCCATAGTGAAAGGATCAACTCCAGTTAATTCTATGCCCATGCCAGGTTTAAACAGAGTTCCTAAAACCAAGCCAATAATAATGGCGAAGAGAGTGGTTAACATATATAGAGCAATTGTCTTAACGCCAATTGAACCAAGCCTCTTAGGGTCACCCATTGAGACAACGCCAGCTACTAGCGAGGTAAATATTAACGGAACAACAAGCATTCTGATAAATCTTACAAATAAATCGCCAATCCATTTTGAGGAATTAGCAAGATCACCAAAAATAAAGCCTAAGATTGCACCTGCAACTAATGCAATAATGACTCGAGCCCATAACTTCAGATCAGTTTTTACTCCTAAATAATAAATACCGACAAAAGTCGACAGCAATACTACCCAATAAAAAATTGTTAATCCCATAATGTAATTCTACCTACATTTTCATTTTTAAATAACTAATCATTCTGTATAGCAACCCCAGCGTTTGGCCTCCTAAGATCTGCATACCCTTGGTTTAAGCCATTTACAATATGGATGCTTTGTGTGCTTCCCATGGTTTTAGATAATTCAGGCATGTGCCCTAACCTATCTAGTACTTTTAATACATCCTGACTAAAAGTTGATTCATGATCCAAGCCTGAATATGGCCAATCTTTATGCAGTCTTGGCAACATCGTCGATTCCCCAATATTAAGATCAAAATCAATCACGCCGGTAACTACTCTTAATATCGTTGCAGGTATAAACGAACCCCCAGGTGAGCCGGTGATTAAACTTAAATTATCATTTTTATCAAAAATCATGGTTGGTGCCATAGTGCTCATTGGACGTTTTCCAGGTTCAAATCTATTGCCCGGACTGGCGGCCCTGCCCTTAATAGATTTATCCCCATATCTATAGGCAAAATTATTCATTTGATTGTTCATGAGGATCCCAGTACCAGGAATGGTTACCCCTGAGCCAAATGATGAACCCAATGTGTAAGTGTTGGAAATCGAGTTGCCCTCTTCATCAATAATTGAATAATGGGTGGTATCTTTTGATTCGTTTCTAACTTTAAGCGGTTTAACTGTTGAGGATGGAGTGGCTTTCTTAAAATTAATATTTTTTACTAGCTCCTTTGTTCTCTCACTCGATAAAAAATTCTCGACTGGTGTTTTATAAAAGCTCGGATCACCAACATGGTGAGACCTGTTGTTATGTCCCCTTCTTAAGGCCTCAGCGAGGAGATGATAAGTGGTTGAAGAATTGCTGCCATGCTTCTTCAGATCAAAATTTTCTAAAATATTTAAGGCTGTAAGCAAAACAATGCCCCCGCCTGAAGGTGGGCCGTGTGTAAAGATTTTATGGCCCCTATAATTAATTCCTATAGGATTGGAAAACCTCGACTTATAGTTTTTAAGATCGTCATCATTTATCAAACCATCGTTTGATTCCATTGCTAGCACAAATTTTTTAGCGATCTCTCCTTCATAGAAGGCCTTAGCCCCACTCTCAGCAATTAGAGATAAGGTTTTTGCTAAATCAGGTCTTTTCATGAGAGTGCCCTCTTTTATGGGAGAGCCATCTTTAAAATATATTCTTCTCGACTCAGGATCTTTTTTGAGTTGAGACGAACTGCCTATTGCTTGCTCAAGATCGTAGGAAACTCTGATCCCTTCTTTGGCTTGTCTAATAACAGGTTTTAAGACTTCTGCTAAAGGTAGCTTGCCAAAATTCTTATGGGCCTGTAGCAATCCCGACACGCTTCCGGGAACTGTAGAAGCTTTATATCCGTATTCAACGACCTCAAAATTAGTATTAGCATAATCCCTGGAAGGATCTGTATTAAATAACTCTTCTAAACTTGTAGTGGTAGATGCTTGACCTCTATAATCGATGGCAAAGATCTCATCCCTTTCTTTTAAATAAATCAACATAAATCCACCGCCACCTAGATTGCCCGCTCTTGGTAAAGTGACGGCCAAAGAAAATCCAACCGCGACTGCTGCATCGATTGCGTTCCCGCCTTGATTGAGAATCTCAATACCTATTTCAGATGAGTCAATATTCTGAGAAACCACCATCCCCCTTTTATTAATCGTGGGATGAAACGGTGATTGATAATCTATATAACGTGATTGCCCCCATGCGTTGGAAGAGATCAATAAAATCAGCAAAAGTCTAATAAACATAATTAATCAGTAGTTTTCCTTATTTAATTCTAACTATAGAACCGTGAGTAAGATATAAAAAAAGGGAGCAAAAGCTCCCTTTTTTATTTTTAGTTATTGCATTAGAAACTAACTCTGAAATCTGCGTAGAAGTTTCTACCTAGATCTTGGTGAGCATCAGCAAAGTAACCGTAGTATCGGTCTGCTAGTGGCGCTCTTTCATCTGCAATATTCTTAACTGCAAACCTTAGCTTGGCGTTATAGTCTGAAATATCAAAACGATAATCAATACTAAGGTCCATCGTGGTCATGGCATCAATCATAAACTTAGTACCATCACTTGCAGTAAGGCTGTTTTGAAAAAATTCGCCTTTTCTTAAAGCGGTAAGAGAAGCACCAAGCGGTCCCCTTCTCCAAGAGACTCTTAATGAATGTTTTTCATCGTAGTTGCCATCCCTTAAGAGAAGATCGCCAAATCCACCAAGAGGAATATAAGCAGGAATTTCTCCAGCAGCTTGTTTAGCTTGAAGCGCTGCAAATTCTCCACCTGGGGTCTGCTCAAACTTATCGATAAAGCTTCCAATATATCGAACAGAAATGTCCCCAATGCTGGTATCAATATTGTAGTAAACACCAACATCAAAACCTTCTATAGTTCTGGTCGCTAAGTTTAGATAGTTGTCAGCAACGTGTTTAACATTACCAAATGGGCATATTCCAACCGCATTAGCTGCTGCTATTTGATCTTCATCAGCAGGATCTCTAACGACCGCTGGATTTCCTGTACAACTGCCAGGGTTAGAAAATCTAATCACCATGTCTTTAACAGTGTGATTTTCTCGACCAAATAGACCAATGGTATTTTCTTTCTCGATTGTCCAATAATCTGCAGTAATTGTTAGACCTTCTAAACCAGGGGCTTGTGGGGTTATAACAAAACCTATTGAAGTGTTATCAGACTCTTCTGGAACCAGGCCAGAGGCTCCGGTTGCTTGTCTTTGCTGAGATGATCTGGAATCTAGATCATCAGAACCCAGTCCAGCTAGCGTTTCAAGTTGAACCATTGCGTAGTCGTATCGAGTACCGCTTCTAACGACTATTTTTTCATTAATTTGAATAATATTAGGAGCTCTAAAGGCTGTTGAAGCTGATGCTCTGAAAAGAATTGCATCGCTTATATCCCAACCAACAGCTACTTTACCTACCAATGTACGTTCAACATCTGAAAAGTCCTCGTACCTCAAAGCTATTTGTGCATTCACATTATCAGCAAGTGGTAACTGAGCTTCAGCAAATAATGAGGTTACATCTCTAGAACCATAGACATCTCCAGTTGGACTTGAGTTAACCACATCACTTACTTCAGGATATGTATCACTCTCATAATCTACATAGGTAATAGTGCCATCGAGCCTAGGATCTCTGTCATCCTTAATCTTTTCATGTCTGAATTCAAAACCAAACATTAAACCTAAAGGTCCAGCTGGTAGCTCCATAACTTCAGAATTTGCTACTTTGAAATCAAGCATTGTTAGCTCGCTTTCACCTTTTCTATAGACATCAACAAGAATTCTTTCAATATTAGAATTCACACCGGCACTGAAAGGGTTATAAGCTGCAGGTGTTGAATCCCAAAGAGCTTCTTTCAAAAGATTGTTAGAGACTCTGTCATGGGTTATATCATCTGATGTCGCTTTTGAATGAACAAAAGCACCTTCCCAATCCCATTCATCAAAACTTCCTCTGAAACCTTGTAAGATTCGGTAAGTTTCTTTTTCAACATCTACCATTCTCATTCGCTCAGCGTATCGATAGTTATCGATGTAGAGTTGTTTACCAGCAAATAATGCGGTTCCATCTGCTAAGGTCATTTGATTAAGCCAATAATTATCAGGCCCAACTCTGTGTTTAACAGAAGAAAAAGCGTATGAAGGGTGTCGTGTTAAAAGATAATCTGAGGTGTAATAACCAAGTTCAGTAAACGATTCTAAGCCATTACCAAAATCATGGTTAATATAGACAAAGACATTCGTTCTTTGTAAATCGGATCTTGCGTCAGTAAATCCCCAAAGATTAAATCGCTCAGTACCGTTTCCGTCTTGGGCTATACATGTACCGTATCCAGTATCAAATACTTCGCCACCTTGACTTGAACGGTTACTGCATCTTGAGTCACCCAATGGGAACACTTCAAACTCACCGTTAGAGTCAGTGAAGACATGATTGTATGGATTGCTACTTCCATGTTCACTCGAAGTCACCATGTCAAATTGGCCGTACAAGCTATTGGCACTGGTGTTCCTGAAAGAGCTAGAATTTGCCCATGGTGATCCAGCATCTAAGCAACGGCCCTCGTCTGAGACTCCGTCCGGAAGATCACATGTGGTCCACTGCCTATGGTCAGAGTTACCCCATCTAGGGTCTTCCTGAGCTCTTATTGGCTCACGATCGTAATAATCCATAAAGACAGCTACATTGGTGTTTCCATCGTTAAAATTTCTACCAAATTTAACAGTAAAGGTCTTATCTTCAGCATCGAAATGGTCGTACCATCCCATTTTAGTTCTGAAAGAAAATCCTTCATAGTCCTTCTGCATAGCATAGTTCACAACTCCTGCTACAGCATCAGCGCCATAAATCGCGGAGGCGCCATCACGAAGTATTTCCATTCGATCTACACCCCAGACTGGAACTAGATTTGAGTTCACAGTAACTGCTGGGACATAGTCACCACCAATATACTCTGTTTGATAGCCTGGAGAGTTAACCAGTCTTCTTCCATTAATGAGCGTTAAGGTGTTACCTGTTCCCATGTTTCTAAGGTTGTATGCACCCATATCACCCCTAGCAGAGTTGACTCCACCTGAAGCGTTCTCAGCCTCATTAAACATATTCATCCCATTTTCAGCTATGTTTTCTAGTAATTCATCACCTGAATCCACACCTAAAGATTCGATATCTTCAAACTCAATAACCGATACAGGAAGTGAGCCTGTTATTTTCGCACCTTTGATTTGTGATCCTGTGACAGTGATCTCTTCAACTTCGCTACTTGCCGTTGCTGCATCTTCTTGTGCATAGACAGAAGTTACAGAAAATGTAAGAGCTAGAATAGCTGTGAGAGCTGTTCTTTTTTTAGACATTTAAAAGTCCCCCAAAATTAATTATTTTTAATTTAGTAATTGAAAAAATAATAACATAAAGGAACGAATTGACACTAGATGTAATTTTGTGAAAAAACAACAGTTACATGTAGTATCCTTTAATCACAAAATTCACCAATATATACCTAATGAACAAAGACAAAAAAAGCAGTGGATTCTTTATTGGCATAATTGCCAGTCTAATTGTTCTATTTTTACCAGGAACTGAAGACTTATCATCCGAAGCTCAAAGGGCTGCAGCTGTTTTTGTTTTAATGGGAATCTGGTGGGCAACTGAAGCCGTTCCAATTGCAATTACGGCGCTTATCCCTCTTGTGTTCTTTCCGTTACTTGGTGTTGCTTCTATAGAGGCAACCGCAGCACCTTACGCTAATAAGAATATTTTTTTATTTCTAGGTGGATTTTTTCTATCTCTAGCGATACAAAAATGCAATCTTCATAAAAGAATAGCTCTGACCATACTTAAATTTACTGGTACAAGAGGTAAATCCATCATAGCCGGTTTTATGGTTAGCTCCTGCTTGTTAAGCATGTGGATTATGAACACTTCTACCACGATTATGCTATTACCAATTGGGCTAGCTATTATTACGGTTGTTAAAGAATCCATGACAGAACTGAGTGAACTGGAAAAACTCAATTTTCAGGTTGCCCTCCTCCTTGGCATTGCATACGCAGCAAATATTGGTGGGATAGCAACACTGATAGGAACAGCACCTAATATGGCATTAAACGGTTTTATGGAGGAGCAATACAATGTATCAATTTCATTCCTTGATTGGATGAAAGTAGGCGTCCCAGTTAGCCTTACTCTTCTCCCATTAGCGTGGTTAAGTTTAACAAGGCTGTCTTTTCCAGTTAATTTTCAAACATCGGAGCAAACACAAGCCACAATTATTAATATGAGACATAGTTTAGGGGAAATCAAAACCTCTGAGAAAAGAGTGCTCTTCATTTTCCTCTTTACTGCTTTTCTATGGGTGACAAGAGGACCGATCAATAACATCCCAGGTCTTGAAGGGTTGTCTGATCCCGGCATAGCCATGCTATGTGGGCTGGCTTTATTTTTAACACCCAGTGGCTCAACAGGTGAAAACCTGTTGGAATGGAAAGATGCTGAGCGTGGGGTCCCCTGGGGGGTATTACTACTATTTGGTGGTGGCTTATCTCTCGCAGCAGCTGCTCAAAGTACAGGACTGGCTGCTTGGATAGGAGGTTTAATGCCAGTTGGTTTAAGCATAGTATTATTGGTCTTTATGTTTACTACACTGATTATATTTTTAACAGAATTGACATCAAATCTGGCAACAACTGCAACCTTTTTACCTATTGTTGCAATCATTGCAACACAGTTTGGATTTGATCCAATTTTACTGACAGCCTCAATAGCCATTGCTGCCAGCTGTGCTTTTATGTTGCCAGTTGCTACCCCTCCGAATGCTATCGTTTTTGGTTCCGAGTTAATTAAGGTTCCTCAAATGATGAGGGCGGGGATAGTGCTTAATGTAATATCAATAGTTATTGTGTCACTGGCAAGTATTTACCTGGTTCCTAAATTTCTCTCATGAGCGAATCGACTAATAATATCAAAAATGTTTGTGTCTTCTTGGGATCAAGCTTAGGGAATCGAGAAATATATAAAGAAGCCACAGAACTCTTAGCAAAAGAACTTATTTCCAATGGATATCAAATTGTTTATGGGGGAGGAAGTAATGGGTTAATGGGAGTTCTAGGTGACAGCGCCGTTGATGCTGGTGGCTATATAACTGGGATCATTACAGAACAACTTGATGATATTGAAGTTGGTCACCAAGGCTTAAATGAATTAATCATTGTTAAAAATATGCATGAGAGAAAAAAGATGATGGCTGATAAATCTCAAGCTGTGGTTTGCCTCCCCGGAGGAGTAGGCACCTGGGAAGAATTTTTTGAATCTCTGACTTGGAATCAGCTTGGACTACAAACCAAACCAATTATTTTACTCAACATTGAGAATTACTACTCGAAATTAAAAATTTTTATCCAGCATGCGGTAGATGAGGGCTTCCTTCCTCAATCAACCAGTGATGAATTGGTTTTGGTCAATGATGTTGATGAAGCAATTTTTCAAATTAAGAACTTTGTTCCCAAGGACACCTCAACTTGGTACCAAAGACTGAAAGATTGATTGGTAAACTGAACTAGTCTTTTTCTCTACTCGGCCCAGGAAAAAACATATTTGTTTCATCGATGTATTGATTGTAGCCAGGTCTTTTTTTAGATTGAGGTTTTTCCAACAAACGAATCGTCAACTTGAAGAAGATGAATAACATCATTGCTGGGGCAACCACACCTAATAAAGACCCTGTCGACAAAGATAATACAAAGATTGCAAACCACTGAAGAAAGTCACCAAAATAATTTGGGTGCCTTGAGTATTTCCATAAGCCTTTGTTCATGATCTTAGATGAGTTATCCGGATCCGACTTAAATTTTTTCATTTGTTGATCTGCAATGGATTCAAATAGAAATCCAATGACAAAAAATATGATTGCCAAAGCAACTAAGATGGAAGAGTCATTGTTTATATTACGACTAAAGATCAGAAAGATTGGCCATGCAATGATTGCTTGAAGCGCTCCTTGAAGCATAAAGACTCTAAAGTAACTGACAAGTCTCCAATCTCTCTTAGAGGCATTTCTCATTTTTACATACCTATAATCCTCGCCATGTCCTAGATTCCTTTTTGCAAGATAATAGGTGAGCCTCAAGCCCCAAATAGTTACCATTACTAGCAATAGCTCTCGTGTGTCAGTCGATGCCAATCCATTGACATCATTATGAAAAGAGCAAGCCCAAGCAATCAGCACAAAACCGAACCCCCAATAAATATCTATAATGCTCGAATCTTTTATCCTAATACTGACCATCCAAAGCAATGTGAGTGCCAACCAATTAATAAAATATGCAAATTGGTGCATAGACGCTTCAAAAAATATAGTTTCAATCACTCGCTTCTCCTAAGGTTGTCTAATTTGGTCTACTAAATCCCTGATCTCATCAGGCGTCTGTTTTGTCATTGATGACACTATGACGCTAACAAAAATATTAATCAACATACCAATCGTGCCAATACCTTCTGGAGATATTCCCCACAACCAGTTCGATGAAGAATTAAGCTCTGGATGCATGAATTTAAAATACAAGATATATCCCAGAGTAAAAATAAGACCTGCTATCATTCCTGAAATGGCTCCTTCTTTATTTATGACTTTGGTAAAGATTCCCAAAAGAATGGCTGGAAAAAGAGTGGCTGCAGCTAGTCCGAATGCAAATGCGACCACTTGCGCCACAAAACCGGGGGGATATATACCAAATAAGCCAGCGATAATGACAGCAATGAGAACCGAAAAACGGGCGTACAGAAGCTCTTTCTTTTCAGAGATATCAGTGGCGAAAGTTTTCTTTATAAGATCGTGAGAAACAGAGGCTGAGATGACAAGCAAAAGTCCTGCGGCCGTTGATAATGCTGCAGCGAGTGCGCCCGCTGCAACCAAGGCAATCACCCAGGCGGGTAACTCAGCGATCTCTGGATTTGCCAATACCATGATGTCTCGATCGATATAAACTTCATTTCTCGATTTGGGTGGAGAATTATTTGCAATGATCCTTTCACCAAAATCACCACTAGAATCCAAGTATTTTGGCTTAACTGGATCAAAGGCATTTCCTGGAGCATGCTGAATTAATCCATCATTATTTTTATCTCTCCATGCAATCAAACCAATATCTTCCCAATTTTTAAACCACTGAGGTGCTTGTTCATATGAAACATCATGTGTTGATTCGAGTAAGTTATATCTCGCAAAAGAAGAAACGGCAGGTGCAGTGGTATATAAAATAGCAATAAAAATTAGAGCATAGCCGGCCGATCTTCTTGCTGATGCAACGTCAGGAACGGTAAAGAAACGGACGATTACATGCGGTAATCCCGCAGTACCCAACATCAGTGCGGCCGTGATACAAAAAACATCAATGGTTTCTTTTAATCCATTCGTATATGGTTCAAAACCAATATCGGTCATAATTAGATCTAGTTTTTCCAAGAGATAAATATCTTGATCAATGATTCTGTCACCAAAACCAAATTGAGGAATCGGATTGCCTGTAATCAAGATTGAAATAAAGATTGCTGGTACTAAGTAGGCAAAAATTAAAACGCAATATTGTGCAACCTGAGTGTACGTGATGCCTTTCATGCCACCCAATACTGCGTAAAAGAAAACAATGCCCATACCAATTATCACTCCAATTTCAATATCAACCTCAAGAAATCTAGAAAAAACGATACCTACCCCTCTCATCTGACCGGCCACATAGGTAAATGAGATAATAATCAAACAAATAACAGCAACAAGCCTTGCGAGTGATGAATAATATCTTGTGCCAATAAAATCAGGGACGGTGAATTGACCAAACTTTCTTAAATAAGGAGCTAACAATAATGCTAAAAGTACATAGCCGCCAGTCCATCCCATAAGATAAACTGAACCATCTCTTCCTAAAAAAGAAATCAATCCTGCCATGGATATAAATGAAGCAGCTGACATCCAATCTGCAGCTGTTGCCATACCATTGGCTATAGGGTTTACACCTTTTCCAGCAATATAGAATTCGCTGGTTGAGCCTGCTCTAGAACGAATAGCGATCGTGATATAAAGAGCGAAGGTCACTCCAACAAATGCATAAGTAAGGGCCTGAATTGTCATGCTCTATTTTCCTTCGTCGCTTGTGTTCTTAAATTTCTGATCCAGTTTCTTCATTCGATTGATATAAATGAAGATCAAAATAACGAAAATATAGATACTGCCTTGTTGTGCAAACCAAAACCCTAATTTAAAGCCAAAGAATGTAAATTGATCAAGATAATCAGCAAATAAAATACCGCATCCAAAGGAGACAAAAAACCAAATAAGCAGCAGACCAGCGACCAACTTAAGATTAGCAATCCAATAATCATTTTTATTAGTAAAAGATTTTTCCATAAAACGACTACAAATGCTTGGCCATGCTCTCAGCAACAAGAGTTAGAGCCTTAAACGGTCGAATCAAGACTCTCAGCTCAGTGAGTTTTTGCTCTTCATTCCAAATGATGTAGTCCACACCATTGATGTAAATCTCTTCAATTTTGGTTTCGAAGATTAAAAAAGCAGAGTTCTCTCCCACAATTTCATCGGTGTATTTGAAATGCTCATTATTAATAACTTCATTGGCTGCATTGAGATAATTCATGACGTTGTCAATGCCCTGAATAGGCTTATAGACAAAGGGTGAGTAAAACTCTATACCCTGATCCATAAATGAAGCATCGACATTTTTTTTCTCAATACAGAGATGCCAATTTTCAATCGCTGATGACATTTTTAAGAATCTAAATCAGGTTTAGCAATTTTCACATAAGCATAGGCCAGTATCACAACATAGATGCAACCGGCAAAAATGCCCCCGGCTATCATTCTCGTGGCAGGATCAATAATAGCGGCAACACCATCACTAAGTGCATTACCTAGTAGTGCCCCAAATAAAGCACCATAGACGCCTTTTCCACCTAGTTTGCGTTCAATATTGATACCGTATAGAGAAACAAAAACCAGAATGCCATTATCTATTATTCCAAACCAAGTTCCTTCGCTGAAAATATAGGAAAAAATATCCATAATTTACTCCTTTAGCTTATTTATTATTAAGCTATCTCAATGTTACTTCAACAAGATAGTTAGTCTTTTCTAAATAAATTTTCTTGATCTTTAAAGGATTTGAATTCAATGGCGTTTCCTGAAGGGTCACTTAGAAACATAGTCGCTTGTTCTCCAACTTCACCTTTAAACCTGATGGTCGGTTCAATAATAAATTCAACCTTATTATTTTTTAAATCCTTAGCCAGTTGATGAAAAGAGTTCCATTCCAATACTATTCCAAAATGAGGGACGGGAACATCGTGTTGATCCACTGGATTTTTAGTTTGAGCGTTATTACTTTCTGCGAAATGACAAACCAATTGATGACCAAAGAAATTAAAGTCAATCCAAGTTGAATCGGATCGTCCGATTTCTGCTCCCAAAAGACCGTTGTAAAAATCTTTCGCCTTGTCCAAATTATCGACAGGTATAGCCAAATGAAAAGGGTTTAGGCTACTCAATATTGTAACCTCTCTCTCCATGGCTCATCCGATCTAGCCCCTGACTCTCAGTTTCATCATCTACTCTTAATCCAACTGTCTTTGATAGTATTTTAAGAATCACCCATGTAGCAATTGCTGTCCAAATAAAGATAAAGCCTATTCCAAAAAGTTGGATTTGCAGCTGTCCTTCAGCAATCCCTGAAGCTCCTCTACCCAATAGACCATTTGGATCGCCAAACAAGCTCAATAAAATAATGCCTAACATTCCTCCTACGCCATGGACTGGAAACACATCGAGTGAATCATCGATATGCAAAACAGATTTGATAAGCTGAGTAGCATAAAAACAGACCAAGCCAGCTGCAATCCCAATCAGCAATGCACCTTGGGGCCCGACTGTTCCAGCTGCAGGGGTAATCGTAGCTAACCCAGCAACCATGCCTGTCACTATGCCTATAACCGTTGGCTTACCTTGTTTAATCCATTCAATAGACATCCAAGTCAAAGCCGCAAGTGCCGCACTTATATGAGTTACTAGCATTGCCATTCCCGCATCACCATTTGCAGCAACCGCACTACCGGCATTAAATCCAAACCATCCAACCCAAAGCATTGCTGCTCCAATCACTACCATGGTTCTATTATGAGGTGGCATAGGCGTTTTAGGAAAACCTCTTCTTGGTCCGAGAACCAAAGCACAAATAAGCGCACCTACACCACAGGTTACATGCACTACCAAACCTCCAGCAAAATCAATGACTCCAAGATCACCTAAATAGCCGCCGCCCCAGATCATGTGACAGGCTGGAAGGTATACAGCGGTTAGCCATAAAACTGTGAATAAGCAGACCGCAGAAAATTTTATTCGTTCAACAAATGCTCCGACTACTAGTGCTGGGGTAATAATTGCAAAGGTCATCTGAAACATTACAAAAACACTCTCAGGAATGCTACCCGCAACTGAATCTCTAGAGACATCAGCAAGAAATAGTGAACTGAAGTCGCCAATAAAATCACCGTCACCTTTGAAGGCTAGACTGTAACCATAGATAACCCATAAAACTGAGACAATACAGGCAATTACGAAACACTGCATTAAGACGGAGAGAACATTCTTCGTTCTAACCAACCCGCCATAAAAAAGGGCTAAACCGGGCAAAGTCATAAATAACACTAAAGCTGTTGAGGTTAAGATCCATGAAGTATCCCCAGAGTTAATTTCTTGAGCTGATAACGAAAGAGGGAATAGAAATAAGGAAGAGAGGAATAAAATGGAGGTAATTGAAAATATTTTTTTATAGAGCATTTTCACCTCTCTCTCCCGTTCGGATCCTAATAACCTCTTCAACATTGGTAACAAAAATTTTCCCATCGCCAATATTTCCAGTATCAGCTTGCTCGATAATTGTTTCAACAACTTGCTCGGAAAGATCATCTGAAACCACGATCTCGATCTTCACTTTGGGCAGCAAATCAACTTGGTATTCGGCTCCTCTGTATAGTTCTGTATGGCCTTTCTGTCGTCCGAAGCCTTTGACTTCTGTTACTGTAATTCCTTTAATACCAATCTCTGTAAGTGACTCCCTAACTTGATCTAGAACAAACGGTTTTATAATTGCAGTGACAAGCTTCATAAAAAATCTCCATTGAAATTAGATGATTTGAAAAACATCAAAAGAATATCACATATCATTTTCTTTGAGATTATAATTTCTTATTAATTAATTTGCCTTTAATAATTCTTAAACAAACTAGTCTATAATGGAGGAAGAATTCATGAGTGACATTTATAAATTTGATTGTAAAAACGCTCAAGGTGAAGTCGTTTCCCTTGAGAATTACAAAAATAAAATACTGCTTATAGTTAACACTGCAAGTAAATGCGGCTTTACGCCTCAATATGAAGGCTTAAATGACCTGCATCTTAAATTTAAAGATAAAGATTTTTCTGTTTTGGGTTTTCCCTGTAATCAATTTGGAAAACAAGAGCCTGGCACGAATGAAGAAATCCAAGAATTCTGTTCCGTAAATTTTCAAATAGAATTTCCTGTTTTTGCAAAAATTGATGTTAATGGACCCACTGCAGACCCTTTGTATAAATATTTATGTGAAACAAAACCGGGGTTATTGGGCTCTAAAAACATTAAGTGGAATTTCACAAAGTTCCTAGTTGACCAAAAAGGAAATGTGGTTTCTAGATTTGCCCCTAACACTAAACCAGAAGACATCGAGAAAGAAATCGAAGCTCTTATTTAATTATTGGATGCTCAATGATGGCTGCGTATTTTATTGTTCGCTGTAAATATCATGATATGGATGACTATAAAAAGTATGCAAAAGCTGCTGCCGATGCAGTTAATAATTTTGGAGGGAGATTCTTAGTCACCGGGAAAGGCGATCAAATACAAAAAGAGAGCGGGGAATATCCTAAAACCGTGATTGTTGAATTTGAAACAATGGAAATCGCTAATGCTTGTTATGAGTGCGAAGTATATCAAGAAGCTTTAAGTTATATAGAGCACTCTGCGGATCGTGATTTTGTTATTGCTCAAGGCTTAGAACCAAGCTAAGCAGGTATCTTATTTTCTTCCTGATCTTTTTTTATTTCTCTGGAACTAATATCGAGTCGAAACTCTGACTCTGGAATACCATCAAATCGATCAATGATACTAGAAGGTATTGAAACCTGATCGAGAGTTTTATAGATGTCATCTATTTTCCTTCCAAAAACTATAAAGTTGACATCATTCGTATTAAAAGCATCTATACTTTCCAGCATTTGCTTCTGATCACCATAAAACTTCTCATCAAACATCCTAATCAATGTATCCATTCCCAAAACAAAAGTTGAATCTTTAAAAATATGTGCTTTATCAGCAAAAGTGGGCGCATTGGTCAGCGCCCAACGATCATCTGGTTGAAATTGATCCAATATTTTATGGATTTCAAAATAACTCAATAGTGTTTTTTCAACATTACCGATTGAAATCTCATAAGTAGCCGGCATCTTAGTTTTTTTCTCAGCAATTTCCTGAATCCTCTTATGGCCCTCGTGCAATGGGTTAAATGCGCCTGGGAAAATAAGTTTTGATGGCTGCAGAGAACTATGAATCAATGACTTTTCTCCTGATTCTAATGCGTTCCATTCCGGTTTGGAGTTGAAGACCTCGTATTCAATTTTTTGAGTCAGTTTTGGCAACTCGTTATTTACTCCGCAAACAATACCAATTAATGATTCTAAACATTCGGTTACAAGCTCCTCTTCGGATGACCTCGTCCTTTTTCCCTTAGTTAAATAAGATGAAATAACATGAGTGGCTTCTGAGCTATGAATGCAAACAAAAAACCGATGACTGCCTAACTTTTCATAAGTTGTGGACAGAGTTGCTGTAACTGCTACTCCTAGTAGATTGGATGGATCGATGGCAGAAGCCAATTTTTTTGCTCTATTAAAAGCGGTAACCGCCATATTTACGGTTGTTTGGAGTCCGCAATAATGACTAGGCTTAAACCCAAGATATTCATCCATGGATTCCCTTGAATAAGGAATATAGGACTCGAGAACTGTTTGGCTTGCGCCAGGTACTTTTAATAAATCAGAGATTGCACTCCCTCCCCCACCGCTTGATACAAAAACCAGCTTAAAGGGTCCATCATGAATGGATCTTATTTCACTAATATTCATTATTTCTCAAGTTCCTTATCAATTGGAAGCAAGACTCTTTTTAGAAGCATTTGTCTTCTTTCTTTTCTTTCTTTTATTAAGCTGTCATCAGGCTCAAAAGTTTCAATATCTTCAAGTGAGATTGCTTTCTTGTTTTCCAGCAGTTTTTCAATGGTGTCTAACCGATCCCTCAAGACTGAGATCTCCTGAGTTAACGTCATAATCATTGCCATTAGGTTATCTATTGATCTTTCATCAAGATATATCGGTTTTTTGCCTTTTGCTACTCGAGGTAATTCTATTTTTGAGTTCATTTCTTATTGGGTTTTTGAGCCAAATAGATTGGTAATTTTAAGTAGAAATCTCCGGTATAACCTTTGGTGTATTTTGCAACAGCTTCTGCTGATGTAAATTCAATGCTCTCTTTAGAGAAACCAGCATCCTCGAATATTTTTTGAAGATCCATATTCCTTAAAGCGCCAGAAAAATTTTCATTGTTATTGGTGACCTCCCAATCTTTAAGAAAATCATAAAGTGGCTCTACAACATCTCTATGAAAGGGGTAAACATCGAGATGAATCATCCAACCTCCTGGTTTAAGAACTCTGTAACTTTCATTAATTATCTTAGGGATAGCATCGTGAGAGGTTTCATGAAGGAATAGGCATGAAGTAACAAGATCAAATGTCTCGTTACTGAAGTCGGTTTTTTCAGCATTTTGTTGGCTAAAATGTGCGGTAACTCCCAATGCATTGGCTCTTGCATGAGCGTATCTTAAACAAGGCGATGCGACATCAATTCCATGTATTTCACTGTTAGGAAATACCTTTGCAAAAGGTAATGTAGAATTTCCAATTGCACAACCCATATCAAGGATTTTCTCAGGTTTTAGGATGCCTATATTTTTCTCAATATGCCCAATAATGGCCTGAGACAACAAATCATTCTCACTGCCCATTGAGTTTCTAGAATAAATTGGAAGTGATATGTCATAAACTACTCCAGGTGCAATATCATCTTCTGTCGATTCAGTGTGGTAACCTCCAGGCTGCTGATGAATATCATATGCGGTCAAATATCTTGGCATATCAATCTTATTGTCAAGTTCAAGAGAACCTAAGTTATTATTCTTTTTCGAACGCTCAATTAGATCATCAAGAGTTCTTTCAACAGTATCAATCACCGAGGTAAACATCATTTGCTGACTTAATCTTTGCAATAAACTCCAGCTTTGATAGGCATTATCTTTCAGCATAAGATCTCGGACCTCATTCTTATCTTCCGGTTTCCTGTTTTTCTCTTGAATAAATTTTTGCTCAACATTTTTTTCGTAATACGGTGTGATCTTTGGGTATATCTCATCAGTTAGGAATGCTCTGAGGTCAGTAACAAAATCTTGTCTGACCGATTCATCATGATTCGGTTGAGGTTGCATCGAATGCTTTTGTTTGGAACTGGTCATTTTTTCTAAGGATATTATAAGCCAAGATTGTTAACGCTTTAAGAGAAAATCATAAGAGAAGCTTGAGTAACTTAAGATATTCTAATAAAGTTAAAATTATAAGTAATTGGAGGAATAAAAGATGAGAATCGTATTAATCACTCTTGTTATCACAAGTTTTTTAGGTTCCGTTGGTGAACTGGAAGCTGGTGGTCACACTAAAGACAAGAAACTAGTCGCCCCAACAAGTGGTTATGAAGGGATGGAAGATCAATTAGCTAGGGCAATGAATGTTGTGTTGATGACTTTGAACGAAAGGAGCGCTTATCAACACGATATTAACGATGCTTTAGTTAAGATGATATTAACCACAATTCAGTTTGCAAAAAATAACGACATGATCGATGAGTTAATTGCAAATGAAGTTGAAACCACTAGACCACTTTTGGAGAGAGTTAGAAGAAATTACTTAAAGACAGGTCAACTAGAAACAGCCATGGTCGGCATGATTGACAGAACGGCTTGTGCTTATCAGTTATATCTTAAGATAGATAAAACTGATGCTGAAAGAAGCTGGGAATCGCCGTTTGGTCTTGTGCTTGAACAAACCAGAAGAATGGGGCAGCACGATCTTACTGAACAAGAAGTTCACGATATATGGATAAAGAAAAGATACCATGCATTTGCGGAGGTAGTGGGTGTTGAGTTAGAGATTTCTGATATTGATGAAAATGGAAGAGTGTCAGTAAGAGCTCTAAGACCAGCTGCAGTGGCTAAGAACTAGATTAATGTTCGAAAACAATGTGACGGAATATACTGTATACGCAGTCGGTGCTCCGATTGTGCTCACATTGATTCTTATCGAAGGGGTTTTTTCAGCTTCCAAAAAATTAGGCTACTATAAGCAGGGTGATTCTCTAGGAACAATTGGCCTAATCGTTGGCAATGTAATTGTTAACCTGATAACAAAAAGCTCTATTCTGGCTTTTTACTTATTCTTATATCAGTTTAAGCTTTTTAATATTGACTCGTACCCACTGTGGGTTCAAATCTCTCTAACCCTAATAACCATTGACTTTATCTATTACTGGTTTCATCGAACATCTCATCGTGTGAGATTCTTTTGGGGGATTCACATGAATCATCACTCCAGTGAAGAAATGAACTTTTTAGTCTCGCTTCGACAGGCATGGTTTAACCCGATATTCAGAGTCCCGTTTTTTTTCATTATGCCCTTAATAGGATTTAATCCCCTCCTAACATTTGTTGTAGGAGCTGCGTCAACTCTTTGGGCAGTTATTCAGCATACTAAAACCATTGGCAAATTAGGGCCTTTGGAATGGTTTATGGTTACTCCTTCTGCTCACCGAGTTCACCATGGAGTAAACGATGGGTACTTAAACAAAAATTTTGGAAATGTCTTTATTGTCTGGGATCGGATATTTGGCACTTACGCCGAAGAACGTGAAACTGTAATCTACGGTTTGACTAACAATGTGAAAACGTTTAATGCTTTTAAAATTACTGCTTTTAGCTGGATAGAGTTTGCAAATGACTTTAAACGATCGAGCAGTTTTTCAGAAAAATTCTTGTCGTTCTTTGGATCTCCTGAATGGCAGCCTAAGTCAAGCTAGACAAGCGTAAATTTTTAATTAATTATGAAAAAGATACTGATTATGTTGTTAGCAATTTTAGTGACAATAATTATCTTTTATCTATTGAGTGTAATCACGCCTTTTGTTGTAGATTATATTACTGAATCATTATCGAGAAATAGCAATGGATAAGAAATTAATACAAGCCATAAAGAAAATTCATGAGCCAGATGGATGGGTTCATTTCTCAACCATAGGTCCTGACGGGGGGCCTCATGTAACCCCATTAATGATGGGTATCCATGAAGAAGGCCTATTGTTTAGCTTTACAGGAAAACAAAAAAAACGAAACCTAGAAAGAGACCCTAGAGCCTGTGTTTCAATTAGTAAGCCGGTGACCTTCGGTCATGTTATTGTTTGGGGTTCTGTTGAAATTAGACATGACGAAAAAGCTCAAGAAATGTGGAACGATATGATAAGAACTGCCTTTGGCGAAGAAAGATTTAAACAGATCTATCGTCGTAAACTCTCTATAGAACAAACTAGCCTAGGGGTCCTGTCTCCAAGTCACTATAGGATTTATGATCTTGATTAGAGTCTAGAAACTTAACAGCTATGAGGAAAATTTATTCGCTGTTATTCTTCTTGGTTTTTTATAGCCACTCTAGCCTATCTTCCTACCCGTGGCTCGATTCAATGGATCCTGAAAATGATTACATTAAATCAGGTCAGAGGTTAATGAGTTTAGAGCATGGTCTAAGCCTGCTTGAAGTGAAAAATAATCGGGAGAAAGTTGCTGTTATAGGGGTGCACGGAGGAAGAAGTGAAGGCTACGAATGGATTTACCCACTCACAAAATTAGATCAAAAGGATAGGCTGACTCTCTTCTATCGATGGGATGATAGATCATGTTTTCTAGCTTCTGCATTACAACTTAACCAAGAAATTTTATCTCTCTTAGAGGAAAACTCAACCATTGAAAAAGTTGTCCTACTCGGCCATAGTTATGGAGGTATTCTTTTGACATGGTTCATTGAAAATTGGAAGAGCAATACACCCATTGAGATCCATACAATAGCTAGCCCATTAGCTGGATTAAATTCCATCACTAGCTCTTGCAATTACGTGCCACCCAAACAGAAATCTAAGAATGTAAAATCAGTTCAATGGAGAACGATAAAAACGCTAGATAATGCCTTTAAGAATTTAAGCTTCGATCCTCAGCTCATTAATTTCAAAGGTCATGAGGTTCGTAACCTACCCGATAAATATAAAGGAAAAAGATTAGGACATAATTGGTCACTCAGTTATGTGGCAGACGAAATAATTTTTTAGGTCAGCAATTACAGTGCATAATTAAGAACTTAATAGTTAAGCGTGGAGAACAAATATGGGGATAACTAACAAGAAATGGATTTTAAAAAGCAGGCCCAAGGGTTTGGTCAAAGAATCAAACTTCGCATTCATTGAAGAAAATCTACCTGATATAGAAGACGGCCAAGTTTTAATTCAAACTGAATATCTTTCTGTGGATCCTACACAAAGAATGTGGCTAACAGATGTTCCGGGGTATTTGCCGCCTATCCAGATAGATGAAGTTATTCGTTCAGGAGGCATGGGGAGAATCATTCAATCAAAGAATGAGAAGTTTAAGGAAGGCGATTTGGTTAATGGGTTTGTCGGTTGGCAAACACATCTAATTAGCGATGGTAAAGGATACCGAGTAGTCCCAGAACTTTTACCTATACCTACTATGCTAAATGTTCTAGGTCTCACAGGTGTTACCGCCTACTTTGGTTTACTGGATATTGGTCAACCTAAAGAAGGGGAAACAGTTTTAGTCTCTGGTGCAGCTGGAGCAACGGGATCAGTGGTAGCTCAAATAGCAAAAATTAAAGGGTGCAATGTCATAGGTATAGCTGGAGGAGAAGAAAAGTGTGAATGGCTTAATAATTGTGGCCTGGATCATGTCATTGATTATAAAAACTCCAATGCCAGGAAAGAGCTCCAAAAAATTGCCAATTCAGGAATAGATATTTATTTTGATAATGTCGGTGGCCCTTTATTAGAAGCAGTCTTATTTCAGATAAATCTAAATGCGAGAATTGTTATTTGTGGATCAATCTCGAATTATGCCAGCGAAGAAATGCCGGTAGGTCCAAGGAATCTTAGTGCTCTAATCATCCAAAGAGCGCGTATGGAGGGATTTTTAGTGCTGGATTATCTTGACCGAATGGATGAAGCTATCGAAGAACTTTCAAAATGGCTTATGGAAGGAAAAATTCAACATCGAGAAGATATTCAAGAGGGAATAGAAAATTGTCCCGACACACTCAATCGACTTTTTACGGGACAAAATATAGGGAAACAAATACTAAAAATATAAATGAGAGAACTATTTAAACAATTCTTTGATCATGATATTTCTCGTAGAGACTTTAGCAAGAAACTCTTAGCATTAGGGTTCAGTCAAGTTGCTGCAAACACACTAATAACTTCAGTTGCTGAAGCTCGGGACGTAATTCCTAGGGAGGGAAAAAAGATTACGGGCACTGGCGCAGATATTCTTGCTGAGACATTAAGGGCTGCGAATGTGGAATACATCTTTGGTACAAGTGCAACCGGAATGAGCCCCTTCTTTGATGCGCTTACAATGAATGATGATATGCAATACATTGCATCAATTGCAGAATCACAAGCAACCTCTATGGCTCATGGCTATGAACTTGCTACAGGAAAAACTGCCATACTGATGCTTCCTGGGGTCGCTATTCCAAGTGCAATGAATAATTTATACAACGCCTGGAAAGATCGATCATCTATTGCGGTCTTATCTGATGGTTCTAGCTCTAACTTTGCTGGAAGAAATGGTTTTCAGCAAATGGATGACTGGCTGGAGACAATGACTCAATTTACTAAATGGCGCTGGCAGGTCGATAATCCACTGCAAATTAGTGAAATGCTAAGACGCACTATTAAACTGGCTGAAACTCCGCCTGGTGGTCCGGTTTATTTAAGATTTCCTGGCTCTATTTTGAGAAAAGATAATATTAGACAGACCATATATCCTCAGAGCCAATTTAAAATTCCCATGGGTTTACAACCCAAAACTGAGCTTATTGAAGCTACCGCTAGAGCATTGATTGAAGCAGATTCGCCTTTGATGTCTGTTGGTCATGAGGTAACTAGAGCTAATGCTAATGACCATGCAGTTAGATTATCTGATTTGCTAGGTATCAAGATGACTCAAGGCTATAGTGTTTATGGCGATGTTCCTTTTGATCATGAGTCGTTTGTTGGATTTTATGGAATGGGCATTCCTAGAGGTCTTCGGGGAACAGATGTTTTTCTTAATTTAGGTGCTCCTATGCCTGATCCTACAATCTTTACTGCACCTGTTCCCAGAAATGCAAAGGTCATCCACGCTCGGATAGAGTTTGATGATATCGCCAACATCTACCCCACAGATATTGCTATTGCTGCCGGCATGAAAGAAACACTAATTGCTATTGAGGAATCTGTAAGATCCCTTGCCACTGCAGATAGACTTAAAAAGATCCGCGATGAGAGACTTTCCATCACCAAAGCAATTAACAAGAAATTTGAAACCAAAAAAGAAAAAGACGCAAAAGCAACTTGGAATTCTAGTCCAGTTTCATGGGAAAGAGCTTCTTACGAAATCAATAAGGAGCTGGATGAGAATGGTATTGTTATTTCTGAATTAGATACTTTCACCCCATTTGAGTGGATGAATCTAGCTCCTAATAAGAGATCTTTAATCGGTGGAACAACAGGGTTCGCTCTTGGTTGGGGTATCGGCGCTTCTCTAGGAGCTAAAATTGGACAACCAGATCGGCAAGTGACTTGCTTAGTAGGTGATGGAGCAATGCTTTTTGGGCAAATTGAATCACTGTGGTCGGCTTCGAGATACGATATTCCTGTGACAGTTATCGTCTTTAATAACTTAAGTTATGATGGTGAAAGAAACAGAATTTATCTTAATTCTCCATTAATTAGAAACAAAGAAACGAGAGACCTTTGGAAAGATGTCAGTTGTTACCTAGGAAATCCGATTGTGGATTATGTAGGCCTGGCTAATAGCTTTGACATTAAAGCATCTCAAGCTAACACTCCTGAAGATCTAACTAGATCTTTAAGGAAAGCTAAAAAAGAAACACGAGATGGAAGACCTTACCTTATTGATTTAAGAATCATGCAACTGGATGTTGCCGACAAACCTACGACACAAACATGGCATCCAGATATCTCTATTGCAAAAATAAGGAGCAATAAAGTTTAAGCGAATCATTATTTATACTTGAACATTGCCTGCACACTAATATGAATAAATATCGATTTGTAAAAGTCATTATGAAGTTTTTGACTCTACTCCATACACAGCTATATAAAAAATTAGGTGGAAAATTTCTTGGTACGATGTTTGGTAACCCCATTTGTATGGTAATCACAAAAGGTTTCAGGTCAGGAAAAATTAGAGAAATACCGTTGCTAACAATACCCTATCAAGAGAACTATTTATTAGTTGCCTCTAGTGGAGGATCACCAGTGCATCCAGCTTGGTATTTCAACTTAGTTAATGAGCCTAGAATAAAAATGACTATAAAATCTAAAACCTTCGAGGCACATGCTAAGGAACTCTCCGATCAGGAAAAACAAAGAATTTGGCCAATCATTATTGAAGCTTGCCCTTATTATGAAGATTATCGTAAACAAACTAATAGGAATATCCCCGTTTTTCTTTGCTCTAAAGTGTAAATTACTTAGTGTTTTTGTTGCCCAGTTTCGTCTCTGTGTTTCCTGAGGTATTCTGATATCTCTATTGCGGACAAAAGAAAGTTAAAAGTTTAAATTAAAAAATTTCTAAATCAAAAGTCACAATAACGTGATATCGATCTGATATGATTTTAAATTTAAGGAGAAAACTATGCGAACATTAATTATTGTACTTTCGTTCATTGTTGTTTTACCGGTTTGGGCCGATGGCCACTTATCTTCAGAAAAAACAGTGATGCAATTAATAATGGATCATTGGGAAGCAAGGGACAATAACGATTACGAAACACAAGCGGATCTAATGAGTTCAACTGGAACTTATAATGCCAATTCAGATGGAAGTTTCTTCAGATACAGTGGAAATGTTTCGGCTGATGATCTTGAAAATAGTATGGGAGGTCAAAGCTCAAGTTTAAATGTTAAATACCCAGAAACGATTTCCTTATCCGATGATGTTGTTTTATCTAGATACTATCTTGAAGGCGTAATCTCTGATGATGGTGGTACTGTGAATAATTATAGAACACGAGTCACACATATTTGGGTAAAAGAAAAATC
>CAZLQT010000005.1:0-31096 GCA_964561815.1 uncultured Woeseia sp. | reverse complement strand
TTTGTTCTGTCGTCCACAAAAAAATTTATAAAACCTGGCGGGGCAACTTCAATTTTTGTGAGCCACTCTGGGCGTTGCATTGTTTTGCTTATAATTTCAGCCGCTTTAAGGGGCTTCACATTAGCTTTACCACTAATTTTTAATGCAATATTTGATGAAAAATCTCCATGGTCCGATTGAGTGGATTGATTAACCTCTATTTCAAAAGTATTGATTAAATCTTCTTCGATAAGAGCACTTTCTCTTATGGAGGCTTGTATTAATTTTTTTAGTTTGTCTTTCATTTTCTAGGTTAGGACATATCCAAAGGATCTATATCAATTTGCCATTTGATCATCTTATTAATAACATTTTTTTCTAAAAACAGATCAACTTTATTAATCGTGTTATGAAGTTTCTTTTTGTTTGTATCCAATAGTAATATTTGACCCCTGTATTTTCCTAGCTTTCTTTCTATAGGCGAGGAAACAGGGCCTAAAATTATAGTTGTATTATTTGGTATAGCATTGCAAAAGCCGGCTATTTTAGACAAAAAGCTAAACACCTTTTTTTTGTTTATAGATTCTGCTCTGATTAAAACAGCGCCATTGTGAGGAGGCCATCGCCCTTTTCTTTCTAGAATTGCGTTTGAATAAAACGACAAATAGTCTTTGGTTATGATTTCTTTAAGCAAAAAATTATCAGGGTTGTTTGTTTGAATCACTACCAAGCCTCTTTCATTTCTTCTGCCTGCTCGACCCGATGCTTGAAAAAAATGCTGGGCAAAACGCTCTCCACTCCTAAAATCACTTCCAAACATACCTTGATCAGCGTTTACTATTGCGACCATTGATAGGCTAGGGAAGTCATGTCCTTTGGTTAACATTTGTGTTCCTACTAGAATTTTAGCCTTGCCACTTCGTGCCAAATTGAAAACTTCTTCTCTTCTTTTTACAGAGCGTGTTGAGTCTCGATCTATCCTGAGGACGGTTTCTTTAGGAAATTCTTCTTTTAGGCATTCTTCAATCTTTTGTGTGCCTTTCCCGATAACAATATTTTCAGCCTCACAGAGATTGCACGAATCAGAAACTTTTTTTTCAAAAGCACAGTGATGACACCTCAGAAGCATGTGTTGTTTATACAAAACCAAGCTGCTATCACATCTAGGGCATTCCTCTATCTGTCCGCACTCACTACACATAGTTAAGGGGGCATAACCTCTTCTGTTTAAGTAAATTAAGACTTGCTTGTCTTTTTTAAGCTGGATTTTTATATCGTTAATCAGGGGCTGAGCTAACCCTTTGTTTGTTTGGTGAATCCGCAGATCAATAACTTTTGTTTTCGGCGAAGGGGTAGAGAAGACCCGTTTGTTCATTTCAACGGAAACGTACTTTTTATTATCGACATTGTGCAGAGATTCAAAAGACGGCGTAGCTGACCCTAAAATCAAACTAGACCCATGTGCTTTTGACTTAATTACTGCGAGATCCCTTGCAGAATACATCAAGCCTGTTTGTTGTTTATAGGATTGGTCGTGTTCCTCATCGACTACCACTATCCCAAGCGATGCAAAAGGGGTAAAAATAGCTGATCTCGTTCCAACTACCAGTTGAGCTTTGCCTTCTTTTGCCCCAAGCCATATTTCTGCTCTTTTTTTCGCGCTTGTTCCAGAGTGTATTATTTTTACCATGTCACCAAAGCGATCAGTTAAGACAAATGAAATTTGAGGGGTTAATCCAATTTCAGGAACCAAAAACAGAGCTTGATTGCCTTTTGATAGCTCGCTTTCTATTAACCTCATATATATTTCAGTCTTACCGCTTCCTGTGATCCCATTAAGTAAAACAACATCATTCATTTTCAAATGTTTTTTACATTGAGCTAAAGCAGTCTTTTGGGTTTTGGTTAGAGTTTTTCTTTTTTCTTTAAGCGAGCTAAATAAAGAACTCTCTATGTCTTTCGGGTATTTCGACTCTCTAAGATATTTTGGGACAGCCCCAGCATAGATGTTTCCGATTGGATAATGATAATATTTTGAGCACCACTCAATTAGTGCCCTTGTTTTTTTATCAATTATTGGCTCTTTATCAAGAATCTCTATAAAAGGCTTTAATTTAGAACTCTCTACACTAGATGTTTTGCTTATAGAATGGATAAATCCAAGCCTTTTCTTTTTTCCAAACGGAACTAAAATACGCTGACCAATTTTCGGTTTTATTTTAGATGTGTGATTGATTTTGTAGTCAAAAAGAGTTTTAACAGGAGCTTGGATAGCGACATTTAAGAAGGTTTTATTCAATACTCTAAAGAGACTTTATGCCCTCGCTTACCCTATCTAAGCCAGCAGATAAATAAGCAGCTTCCGACCCTATACCAAAGCGCAAATAACCATCCATACCATAACAGTCACCCGGTACTATCAAAACACTTTGTTCGGTTCTAAGTTTGTGTGCAAGCTCCATGCTATTAATATCCATTTTGTATCCAACAAATGCCATTCCACCCGCCTTTGGCGGAACAAATGTAAATAAACCATCATGGCTATCCAGCCATGACTGGAATAACTGCAAATTTTCTTTCAACATCTTGCTTGATCTTGATAAAACCTTTCCCCTAGATGATTGAGCCATTATCTTTATTGCTATTTCTTGAGATAAGACTGAAGCACAAATTGACGTATAGTCCTTGTGCGCCCATATTTCCTCAATTAGTTCCTTATTAGCTACTAACCAACCAATCCTTAAACCCGGGTGTGCAAAAGATTTAGATAAACCACAACTAACAATTGCTTTTTCGTAAAATTCTATAAAGCTTTTTGTTTCGTTTCCCTCAAGCTCTGATCCTCTGTATACCTCATCAGAGTGCACATAAGCATCATTGGATCTCGCAATATCTGCAATTGCTGACATTTCATCATCAGTCATCACAGAGCCTGTTGGATTATTGGGGTTACATATTGAGATTAGTTTGGTTTTAGGAGTGACAAGGCTTTTTAATTCATCAAGATCAAGGTGCCAACCCAACTCTTCTTTTAGATTTATTGTCTTTATTTCAGCCCCAAAGTTTTTTGCCAAGCCAGGTACTTGCATATAGTTGGGCAAAGCTAGAACCACTTCATCGCCTGGTTTAATTAATGCCCAAGCCATAACAAAATTGGCTTCAGCAGAACCGTTGGTTAGCAGTATGTTTGATTCGTTTGTTTTTGGGTACCAGTCCTTAATAACCTCAAGCAAGCGAGGGTCTCCTTGGGTATAACCATAGTAGATTTCCATGGATAAAAATTTTTCAATCTCGCTTTCATCCAATAAGTCTTTTATGGACATTGGGTGGTTGCCACTATCGCTTAGATTAAAATCCACCTCATTTTCATAGATGGATTGAAACCTTTCCATTTCAAATCTTACAAACATAGTCATGAGAATAACATACTCTGAAAGCCGGGATAACCGTCTTTATTTATAGTTCTTTAATCGATTGCACAAGATCAGACGCAACAGCCTGACCATCGCCATAAAGCATTTTAGTGTTATCTAAAAAGAACAAACTATTTTCTATTCCAGAAAAGCCTGCACCTTGACCTCTTTTGACCACGATAACATTGGAAGAGTAGTCAGCATCTAGAATTGGCATGCCATAAATTGGGCTTGAAGGATCTGTTCGGGCCACAGGGTTAACCACGTCGTTCGCTCCAATCACTAGTGCTACATCACAACTCTTAAATTCTTGATTGATCTCATCGGCATCGAAAATGAAATCATAAGGCACACCTGCTTCTGCCAGCAAAACATTCATGTGCCCAGGCATTCTTCCCGCAACAGGGTGAATTGCAAACTTTACTTCTACACCTCTTTCCATCAAAAGTTGACAGAATTCCCAAACCTTTTGTTGAGCTTGGGCAACAGCCATTCCATAACCCGGAATGACAATAACTTTTTGTGCAAAAGCCATCATAATACTGGCATCGCTAGCTTCTATCGGCTTCATTTCTCCTTTTGTGCCGTCAGAGGATTCAGTGTTAGAGGTATCTCCAAAACCACTGAATAAAACATTAGCAAGTGAACGGTTCATGGCTTTTGCCATTAATTGAGTTAACAATGTCCCTGCTGCTCCGACCACTGTTCCAGCAATGATCATAGAGTAGTTTCCTAAAACATAACCTTCAAAACCAACAGCCAGACCCGTCAAAGCATTATATAAGGAAATCACCACAGGCATGTCTGCTCCACCAATAGGCAAGGTCATAGTGATGCCTAAAACCAAAGCAACAATAAACACAATCATCACAGGGTTATTGATGTAGCCCAACTCAAAAACTATTAATATAGAGACAACGGATATGATCAACAAGATAATCAAATTCAAAAAATTTTGACCTTTGAATCTAAATGATCCCTTAATTAGACCTTGTAACTTTCCAAACGCAATCAAGCTTCCCGAAAAAGATATTGACCCTATAACCCCTCCAATGAGAGCTAAAGTCACCACGCTTACATGAAGATCATGATCTTTGAATAATTCTACCGCTGCAATTGCCGCGGCTGCACCGCCTCCCATTCCATTATAGAGAGCAATCATCTGGGGCATGTCTGTCATCTCAACTTTTTTAGCCGTGATTCCAGCAATTAAGCTTCCCAAGAAGAGAGCCGCACCAATAAGTAAAAAGTTTTCAATACCAGGGTAAAAGAAAGTGACCACTGTCGCCAAAAGCATTCCTGCGCCTGCGAGCAAGATGCCTGCTTTAGCAGTTGTTGGAGAACTCATCCTTTTTAGACCAATAACAAAAGCTATAGCCGCAACTATATAGGCGCTTTGGATAATTATTTCTACGTTAGTCATTTTCTTTGCTTGATTTAAACATTTCTAGCATTCGCTCTGTTACTACGTAACCACCAACAGCATTCCCTGAAGCAAGCAAAACCCCAATAAAACCAATTGTTTTTTCAAGAGTCGTATCGGCAAAACCTAGGGCAATAATGGCACCAACCAGAACTATCCCATGAATGAAATTAGAGCCAGACATCAAGGGCGTATGAAGTATTACTGGGACTTTAGAGATCACCTCATAACCAGTGAAGGCAGCAAGAACAAAAATATAAATTGCAATAAAGGTTTCCATTGTTTATTTATTTCCCATTAGCACTAAACGTAACCTTGCCATTGTTGGTTAGATTAGAGCCTATAAAAATTTCATCATCCCAGTCAATCTCAATACCCATTTCGCCGATAGCTGGCAACAAGAAGTTCGCTAGATTTTTAGAATAAAGTTCACTTGCATGTTTTGGCATAGTTGCCGCCAAATTTGTTGGCCCGCAAACAATAACTCCTTCAAAATCAATAGTTTCATCCGCTTTAGTTACTTCGCAATTACCACCTGAAACCGCACCTAAATCAATAATTACTGACCCTGGCATCATTTTGCTAACAGTGGCTTTATCTATAAGTTTTGGAGCAGGTTTACCCGGAACAGCAGCTGTGGTTATAACCACATCTGATCGGCCTATGTTCTCTGCTAAAATTTCCTTTTGTTTGCTTAATTCTTCCTTTGTTAGTTCTCTAGCATAACCCCCATCACCTTCTGCAGAGACTCCAGTATCTAAAAATGTAGCACCCAATGATTCAATCTGTTCTTTCGTGCTGCTTCTAACATCAAAGGCTAACACTCTTGAGCCTAGACGTTTCGCTGTCGCGATAGCTTGCAATCCTGCTACTCCAGCCCCTATAACTAAAATTTGCGATGGACGAACAGTTCCAGCAGCAGTGGTTAACATGGGAAAAAATTTATTGGAATGATTAGCAGCGAGAACCACAGCCTTATAACCAGCTATAGATGCTTGTGAAGATAGAGCATCCATTGATTGTGCTCTCGATATTCTTGGAATCAGCTCAACTGAAAATGCAACCACGTTCTGTTGGGCCATTTGTTTAATGAGGTGTTGGTTTTCAAAAGGACTCATAAACCCGATGACAATTGTGCCCCCTTTTAATGATTTTATATCTTGATCGTTAGGAGGGTTTACCGTTAAAAGAATATCACAACCACTTAATACAGCTTCTCTTGATTCTTTAAAAGTACAACCCTCAGAGTAATCTCCATCATTAAAGCCTGCTGATCTCCCTGCGTTTATTTCAATGAGAAACTCCGCACCACTGGCAGCTAATTTTTTAGCAATTTCTGGGACGACAGCAACTCTGGTTTCGTTGTTCGCCGTTTCTTTGAGAATACCAATTTTTATAGCCATAAAGAAAATTTAGCAATATATATTCTTTCAACCTATTTAATCGTGAGAGAGACTAACATGATTAGAAAAAAAACCAAGAAAAAAAGACCACATTTAAATTATTTTTCGTGTAAAAATTGTTTAATATTATTCAAGCAAAGTAAAAACATTCTTATATGAGCAATTATCATCAAACGCTTCGAGTTGACACCACAGGCCTCCCACTGGAGTGGGTTGACTATAAAGAGGCAGCAAAGCTTTATGCGGTTGATCAGGTGGTTTATACCTTAGGGAATAATTTATACACAATCTATGGTGGAATAAATGCAGTCTCTGGCGAGAGAAGCTCAATAACCGTTAACTCGATAATAGCTACCAGCGGTAGGACCAAACATTTTCAAGATAAAATGAACAAGTATACGCCACCTCTCAATAACCACACTCTTTTCAAACGAGATAGCTATCTGTGCATGTATTGTGGAATTCGACACAACAAAAGAGAGTTGACAAGAGATCATATTACTCCAATTAGCCAAGGCGGAAAGGATAACTGGAATAATGTGGTTTCAGCCTGCAAGCGATGCAACCACCATAAAGGTGGCAGAACCCCAGAACAAGCGAAGATCGAGCTACTAGCTATACCGTTCGTTCCAAACTACGCTGAATACATTTATCTTCAGGGTAGAAATATTCTTGCAGATCAAATGGATTTTTTGTTGGGCTATATTCCCAAGTCAAGCCCCATCCATCATCGCATAGGCTTAGAAAAAGAAAACCAAGATTTTAGGCTCTAGCCAATCATTGAACAAACTAGTTTAAAAACTGTAAATATTTACGATTATGAATGACAAAACCATAGACTCAATTTTGGAAGAAACTCGACAATTTCCTCCATCAAAAGAGGCTAGCAACGGAGCAAATATAACTAAAGAGAAGCTTGAACAGCTCAAACAACAGGCCAATGATGATTACGAAGGTTTTTGGGCTCAGTTAGCTAAAGAAAACCTGTATTGGTTTAAAAAGTTTACAACTGTTTTGAACGAAGAAAACGCCCCTAATTATGAATGGTTTGGCGATGGAGAAATCAATGTTTCATATAATTGCCTCGATAAAAATGTTGAGAGCAGCCCAAACAAAACAGCAATAATATTCGAAGCTGAAAATGGAGATACAAGAAGAATTTCTTACAAAGAATTATTAGAAGAAGTTTCTTTGTTTGCCAACGGGTTATTAAGTCTAGGTGTCGAGACAGGCGATAGAGTAATAATCTATATGCCGATGTCTCCCGAAGCAGTAATTGCTATGCAAGCTTGTGCACGAATTGGAGCCATTCATTCTGTAGTGTTTGGAGGCTTTTCTTCAAATGCATTAAAGGATCGAATCGAGGATGCAGAGGCCAAAATAGTTATAACCGCAGATGGTGCATTTCGCGGAGGGAAAATAATACCTTTAAAGCAAGCAACTGATAATGCTTTGAAGGATTGGAACCACAGCATAGAACACGTGATTGTTTTAAAGAGGACAGGAGAGAGTGTAAGTATATTGGAAGGGCGGGATCTTTGGTGGAATGATCTAATAAAAAATCAAAACAAAGAGTCGACACCTGTGTCTCTCAACTCAGAACATCCTTTGTTTATACTCTACACATCAGGCTCTACTGGAAAACCAAAAGGGATCCAGCATTCAAGCGGTGGTTATTTATTACATGCCAAGACGACCTTTAAATGGATATTTGATATTAAAGATGCAGATGTTTTTTGGTGCACAGCAGATGTTGGTTGGATCACTGGCCACACTTATGTGACTTATGGCCCTCTTGCAGCAGGCGCTACCATATTAATTTATGAGGGCGCCCCAACATATCCCCATGGAGGAAGATTCTGGGAGATATGCGAGAAACATCAGGTTAGTCTTTTTTATACAGCGCCAACAGCGATTAGAGCCTTAATGAAACTTGGTGATGACATTCCGAACAAATACGATCTCTCTAATCTTAGGTTGTTAGGTACTGTAGGTGAACCCATAAACCCAGAAGCATGGATGTGGTACCACAACGTCATTGGCAAGGAAAAATGTCCTATAGTAGATACCTGGTGGCAAACAGAAACAGGCGGCGCAATGATAAGCCCAATTCCTGGAGTAACTGCAACTAAACCAGGTTCATGCACACAACCATTACCTGGAATTATGGCTGATATTGTAGATGAAGATGCTAACCGAGTGAATCAAGCCAATAAAGGCGGTTATTTGGTGATAAAGAAGCCTTGGCCTTCAATGCTTAGAACAATATGGGGAGATAATGAGAGATACATAGAAACTTATTGGGAGAAATTTGGCAATAAATATTACGTTGCAGGGGATAGTGCTAACTTAGATAAAGATGAGTTTTTTTGGATTATGGGCAGGATTGATGACGTGCTAAATGTATCGGGCCACCGTTTAGGCACTATGGAAGTAGAGTCAGCACTGGTTGCACACCCAGATGTTGCAGAAGCCGCTGTTGTGGGCATGCCTCATGAGGTGAAAGGCGAAGGAATTTTTGCCTTTGTTGTTACCAAAGGAGAAAGGCCTTTAGGCACCATGAAAAATAAAGTTACTGAGACACTGAGAAGTTGGGTCTCAGATCAGGTCGGTCCGATAGCAAAGCCTGATGAGATTAGGTTTTCTGATAATTTACCTAAAACTAGATCAGGAAAGATAATGAGACGTTTGCTTCGCTCTATAGCTAAAGGTGAGGAGATCACTCAGGATATTTCAACTCTTGAGGATGAAAGTATTATCAAACAACTCCAACAGAACGAATAATTAAGCAAATTCAGCTTGGTTTGATAATTGTTTAAATATTGATTTATACCAGATCACACCAACACAACCGGCAAGAATATTTGCTGCAACTTGAGCTACGAAGACTCCCTGAATACCAATCAGCGCAGAGAATAAATAAGCCATAGGCACATAGACAATAAGCGTTCTAGAAATAGAAATTATCATTGCTGGCATAGGCTTGCCTAAAGCATTAAAGGAACCATTGGTTATCCCTGCTAAACTGAGAAAACCATAGCCCCAAGGACAAATTAATAATTGTATTTTGGCAATCCTGATTACTTCAGGATCAGACGTGAACAGACTAATAAGCGGTTCAGCCAAAAGGTACATAAAAATAATACAAAAAATAGAATATCCGAGAGTGAATCTAGCAGCAAATTTAAACCCATCTTCTAAGCGATCAAAACGTTTTGCGCCAAAGTTTTGTCCAACATAAGGCGACATTGCTCCACCCAAAGACATAATGATTACGATAATCAAGGCTTCCAATCTTCCTGCTAATCCATAGGCTGCTACGGCTTCTTGACCGTAACTGCTGATCAGCGCTGTTACTAGAGCCATTGATACAGGGGCTATTAGATTGCTTGCTATTGCAGGTAAGCCGACGTGGAGAATTTTTTTCCACGACTCTATGACAGAGTTAAGACTATGATTAGCAAATTGAATCAAGTTGTCTCTGTATACAAGAATCAAAACCGATGCAATTAAAAAGAGGACGTTTGAGAGAACACTTGCTAGGGCCGCTCCTTTTACGCCTAGTGCCGGAAGACCAAACCAGCCAAATATCAATATAGGATCTAAAACAGCATTAGAGATTGCCATGGTGGCCATTAGGATTGATGGTGTTTTAGCATCTCCAGATGCTCTCATTACAGAATTGCCTATCATTGGAACGGCCATAACAATGCCTCCCCAATAATAGATCTCCATATACTCCCTAACATAAGGCATAGTTTCTGCATTGGCCCCTAGAAAACCAAAAACAACATCTATTGTTGATAACCCAACCGCTATAACAAAAACACCCACAACAATGGAGAGAATCATTGCATGGGTTGCTATCTCTCTGACAACCTCTTTATTTCCTGCACCTATTGCTCTTGAAGCTAAAGACGCTGTTCCTACGCCTAGACCCATAACAATTCCGCCTAATATAAACCAAACAGGGAAGGCGTAACTAACCGCTGCTAATTGAGCGTATCCTAATTGACCAATAAAGTAGGCATCGACTAGCCCGTTTCCAATAATTACGATTAGACCAATGACCATTGGCACCATCATGGAAAATATTGCTTTAGGTGGCGATCCTTTTGTTAGTTTTGGAGTGTCGTCTTTCATAGAAATGATTCAGTATTGCTGAATCATACATTGGAAGGTAATAATTACAATGGTTCTTCTATTCCTGCTAATGAAACATATTTGATTTCTAGGTAGTCATCTATTCCATACTTTGAACCCTCTCTACCCATGCCTGATTCTTTAATGCCTCCAAAAGGCGCCATTTCGGTAGAAATGATTCCAGTGTTCAAGCCAACTATTCCGTATTCAAGTTGCTCAGATACTCTCCAGCTTTTTGCTAAATCTCTCGTATAGAAATAGGAGGCAAGCCCGAAAGGCGTGTTATTTGCTCTCTCTATTACTTCCTCTTCTGATGAAAAAGAAAACAAAGGGGCTACTGGTCCAAAGGTCTCTTCATATGAAACCAGCATTTGATCATTAGCATCCTTGATAACTGTGGGCTCATAAAATAAACCCCCAAGCTCATGTGGTTGCCCACCAAGAACAATCTGTCCGCCATGATTTTTTGCATCTGCAACATGTTCTTCAACCTTTGCTAAGGCTGCTTCATCAATGAGAGGGCCTTGATCTGTGGATGGATCAAAACCTTGTCCTGTTTTTAGTTTTCCGGCTTCTTTTGTGAACCCTTTAGAAAATTCTTCATAAACATCTTCATGTACATATATCCGATTAGCACAAACACAAGTCTGTCCTGAATTTCGGTATTTTGCTGCAATAGCTCCTTGAATAGCAGCTTCTATGTCCGCGTCTTCAAAAACTATAAAAGGAGCATGGCCTCCAAGTTCCATAGAAACTCTTTTCACTGTATTGGCACACTCTTTTAGTAACATTTTGCCTATCTCTGTAGAACCAGTGAAGGTTAACTTACGAACCACCTCACTGTCAGTTAATGCTTTACCTATGGTTTGTGCATTACCGGTTAGCACATTCAATAAACCCTTTGGTACACCAGCTTCTTCTGCTAGATAAGCAAACGCTAATGCTGAAAAAGGTGTCTGTTTTGCTGGTTTACAGACAAGAGAGCACCCTGTTGCAAGGGCAGGACCGACTTTTCTTGCTAGCATTGCAGAGGGAAAATTCCAAGGGGTTATGGAAGCCACAACGCCGACAGGTTGTTTGATAACTAGAGTTCTCCTATCGTGCATATGTCCAGGTATCAGGTCCCCATAGACACGTTTTGCTTCTTCAGCAAACCATTCAATAAATGAAGCTGAGTATGCAATTTCTCCAATTGCTTCTGCTAAGGGCTTGCCTTGCTCATAGGTGAGTATTTTTGCTAAATCGTCTTGATTAGAGCAAAGCAGATCATAAAAATCCCTCAGAATAGAAGCCTTTTCTTTTGCAGGATATTTTTGCCACTTTTTTTGTGCTTCTGCTGCAGCATTTATGGCGACATTGGTTTCTTCTGCACCACAGTTCGGCACTTGGCCTATAATTTCCTGGTTTACTGGATTAATAACGTCCAATGTCGACTTGTCATCAGCATCAACCCATCGGCCATCGATGTATGCTTTTTCTATAAATAAGCTCTGATTTTTTATCTCAAGTTTCATAAAGAATACCTGACTGAAATCGTCAGGAATAAAAATTAACCTCCGCTTCTGAATCTCTCCATTACTTCAGGGTCCATACCTACAGATTTGGCTAATTCAGTGAACAGTTCAGCGGTAACAACCTCCGCCTTTTTTTCTTGGGTAAATTCTTCTGTGTTTTCTATCACCATTTTTCTTAACGGCGGCGGTACGTTCATTAACATTTTCATTGCCTCTTTATCCCAATCCATCGCCGTCACTGCATCTGCACCTTGCATAGCATTTTTGGGCTGCCCAAGTGTATGCTTAGTAAGATTCTCACCAACAGTTCCATGATAATAGACTTGTCTTGCCTCATCCCCCATTCCAATAGGAAGATTCATAGTTTGGATTCTTTCTTCTCTTCCCATGTCGACCAATTTTTCATCAACAACTATGGCCTCTATGGTGCCGATTACAATACCGGTGCTTTTTTCTAATTTAATTATTTCATCCACAGTGCACTCAGCTATTTGTGGGCATTCTTTTAGACTTGGCGGCTTTACTTTTTTTGAGGGAATGGAGGTGAATGATGTGAACTCTAACTCATTAACTCCTTCCGGGTAGAACTTAGCGGTTTCCATCATGTCATCTAGATGAGATGCACTAGGGCAATTCACAACAAATTCACCGGTGTCACAGATGTTTACAAAAGTGTGGGAGTCTTGTCTGAAACCCACAATCATTCTAGGGTTTTTAGTCATAACATCGTATTGCATTATATGGGAATACGGACCGGCGTTTACCGTACCTTCTTTGTCTAATGTGGTGATGATTGTTATAAGTTTTGGCCATAGCCAAATATCCGAATACCAAAAAGGTTTTATTTTAATCTCTGTTTTCATTTTTCAATTAGTTGTTTTTAATAAACTCCCCAGCATTAAGTTTTTTAATATAGTCTTTGTACTCTTTCATTGCTTGATGACCGAACAACCAAATAATTGGAAGATTAGCAATAATACAAAAACCCGTTCCTAAATTAGCAAACATATTAAGTTCTGCATCGGTTCTAATAAATCCAGATGTCGCTAAAACAGCAAGCACACAAAACGCTATCTTATAGAGGATGATACCTCTATTTCCAAAAAGAAACACAACACCTTTCTCGCCATAATAACTCCAAGAGATCATGGTTGAAATAGCAAACAACCAAGAAGCGAATGTTACTAGCCATTTTCCCAATCCAGGTACAACTTTATCAAAAGCCGCAGCAGTTAGCGTTGCTCCCACATAATCTATATAAACTGATTTGTCATTTAACTCAGGTTTTTCTGAGAAGGTTATTTCGTCCCATTTAACAACGTTATTCTCCCCAACCGTGCCATAAACCTTTTGTAAATCATTGCCTGACTCAAGATTAGTAGCCCCCTGATAGATCGCAAACACTCTCTGGTTTTGACCTATAGACGAGTCAATATTGGCCGATAACTGCCATGTCGTTTCGTTTGATTGTATGAAGTTGTAATCAGTAATAAAAGTCTCTGCAGGACGGTTCCAGATTCCGGTAACCAAAATCACTAGAGCACTCATTGTGCATACCACAATAGTGTCAATAAAAGGCTCCAGACCAGCCACAATGCCTTCTCTGATGGGCTCATCTGTTTTTGCTGCAGAGTGAGCAATAGCTGAAGAGCCTTGTCCTGCTTCATTTGAAAATAAAGCCCTTTGCATTCCATACATAAATGCATAACCCGCTGTTCCACCTATGAAAGCATTGCTAGCCTCCAAAGGAGAAAAAGCTGAGGTTACTATTAAGGCAAGCATCTTAGGGATTGCATCAAAGTAGACCACAAGAACAAAAATACATGCGATAACATAGAGCACCAACATGAAGGGCACCAACCTAGAAGCCACCGCACCAATTCGTTTAATTCCACCAATGATTACAGCTCCAACCACTATGGCTAAGATTAAACCCGTAAGCAAAGTTGGAACCCCAAAATAGGATTGAGTCAGGTTTGCAACATTCCAAGCTTGGAACATATTCCCTGCTGTAATGGTGTTTACAATCAATGCAAAGCAAAAAGTTCCTGCGATTAATTTTCCAATCAATTTAAGAACAGGCCCTTTTCCACCAAGGTTCCTTTCAACCACCCACATAGGCCCACCGCTTGGGTTTTCACTATCCGTTAGGTCTCGGTGAATCATAGCCAAGGATACTTCTGTGAGTTTAATAGCCATACCGAGGAAACCGACAACCCACATCCAAAATACAGCACCTGGACCGCCAAGAGATATAGCTAAAGCTACCCCACCTATATTGCCTAGACCAACAGTTGCTGAAAGAGCTGTTGAGAGAGCTTGAAAATGGGTAATGGCACCAGGGTCTCCTTTTTTATCAAAGTCTCCTCGTGTGACTTTGGCTCCATGGCTTAATGCGTAATATTGAGAAAAACCGCTCCAAAATGTAAAAACCACTCCAGTCAACAAAAGAGCGTATAGCGTAAAGTCGTTCCATAAAATGCCGTTAATGGTTTGAACAAGCAGTTTGAATTCTGTCATATTATTCCTTGTTTAATTAGGCTGATTGACGCCAGCATATCTGGTGTATCCATCAGTTAAAGATAATCGATTCCTTATAATACCGTCGCTGGGAGAAAAATTAATCAAAAAATGCTATAATTTCAACTTATCACTTTCCGGCTAGTTCAATCGTAGCTATTCAGGCTTGGTTGAGACCAAACAGTGCTGGGAATAATAAAAACAACACAAAAACAAGATTTATGACTTTTAAGCCTAAAAAACAGGTTGGACTATACGACACACAGTTTGAAAGAGAAAGTTGCGGTGTTGGTTTTGTTGCAAATATTAAGGGAATAGAGAGCAGAGAGGTTGTTAGAGATGCTTTTACTATTCTATGTAACATGGATCACAGAGGTGCTAGAGGCTCGGAGCCAAACACAGGCGATGGCGCAGGAATACTGACTGGTATCTCACACTCTTTTTTTAAGGTTATCGCAGAGGAGTTATTTGGTGATGCTTCTTTAGAGGTTGGAGGTTATGCAGTAGGCAATATATTTCTACCTAAAAACAAAAAAGAACAAAGAGTATGTAAAAAACACCTTGAAACAATTTGCAAAAAAGAAAACTTAACTGTTTTAGGATGGAGAAATCTTCCAATAAATCCAAAGGGCTCAGATCTAGGGCCTTCGGCAACGGAAGCAATGCCTATCATTGAGCAAATCTTTATTAAGAACTCAGATGAAAAGAATAATCAGGGCGCTTTCGAACGAAAGCTATATCTGGTTAGAAAAAAAGCCAGCAATGATCTTAGAGGTAGCAATACACTAAAAGAATCACATTTATTTTATATAAACAGCCTTTCGTCTAAAACTATAGTCTACAAAGGCATGCTAACATGTGATCAGTTAGAGTCGTTTTATCCTGATTTAAGCAAACCAGAATATATATCACACCTAGCGATGGTCCATTCTAGATTTTCCACAAACACCTTCCCAAGTTGGGATAGAGCTATGCCCAATAGAATGATGTCCCACAACGGTGAGATTAATACAATCAAGGGCAATATCAATTGGATGAAAGCAAGAGAAGGATCGATGCACAGCGACTTGTATGGAGATCAAATAACTGATTTATTTCCTGTAATGGAAAAAGACTGTTCTGACTCAGGAAATTTTGACAATGCTCTGGAGTTTTTGACCATGACAGGCAGAAGCATTGAAGAATCTATTTTGATGATGGTCCCAGAGGCTTGGCAAAAAAAGAAAACACTCTCTAAATCCAGAAAAGCTTATTACGAATATCACTCAAATCTAATGGAACCCTGGGATGGACCAGCTTCCATTACATTTACTAACGGCGATGTTGTGGGCGCAGTTTTGGACAGAAATGGTCTGAGGCCTAGTAGATATTATGTGACCAAAGATGACAGAGTGATTATGGCTAGTGAGGTTGGAGTATTACCTGTTGATAATCACAATATTGCCAAAAAAGGTCGCCTAGAGCCCGGCAAGATATTTTTAATAGACTTTCAGCAAGGAAAGCTCTTGTCAGACAAAGAGGTTAAAGAACCGTTAATTGAAGCAAACCCATATAGGAATTGGTTACACGATAACCGCCTGGTAATTCGGAAAATAAAAAGAAGTGATTCAGACTCAGCGCTTGAGGCTAGTGAGTTAACAAAAAGGATGCGAGCATTTGGTTATACCACTGAAACTCTAGAGTTTATGATGCTCCCTATGGTGCATGATCTAAGAGATCCTCTGGGTTCGATGGGGAATGATTCCGCTTTAGCAGTTTTAAGCCACAAACACAGATTGCTTTACGATTATTTTAAGCAGCTGTTTGCTCAGGTCTCTAATCCCGCTATTGACTCTATTCGAGAAAAAATAATCATGTCTCTTGAATGCTATATTGGCCCTGAAAAAAACATATTAGATCCTACTGAAGCTCATGCTCATCGTCTGCTTATTGAAAACCCTTTACTCACTAACACGGCATTATATGCAATAAAACATCTTGATCATGAAGGACATACAAGCAAGGTTATTGATATTACATTTGATGTCTCTGAATCTTCATCAGATAGTTTAAAATCAGCCGTTATAAGGGTTTGTGAAGAAGCGGAAGCTGCAGTTGATAATGGGATAGGATTTCTTGTCTTATCAGATAGAAATGTTAATAAAAATAGGGCTGCAATTAGCAGTCTAATGGCATGCGGAGCTATACATCATCATCTGGTTAAAACAGCAAAACGAACTAAAACAGCCATAGTTATAGAATCTGGTGAGGCTAGGGAGGTTCACCATTTATGTCTCTTGTTTGGCTATGGAGCCGATGCCATCAACCCGTATTTAGCATATGAAGTATTAGTGCGAGCAAAAGCTGAAGGCATTATTAAGCACACTCATCATCGAAGAGGCCCTGATAACAGGATCAAATTAGATAGCGACGAAGAGGTTATCGACGCTTATCGTCAGGGGCTTGTAAAAGGTGTTTTGAAGGTCATGGGTAAAATGGGCATTTCTACTCTGCAATCCTATAAAGGCGCACAGATTTTCGAAGCATTAGGTCTGTCTAAGGAAGTGATCGAGCTATGCTTTAGTGGAACTGCGAGCAGAATTGAAGGAACCAATTTTCAGGTTTTGGAAGAAGAGATTAAACAACGACACAGTTTGGGTTGGCCATCTGATGAAAATCTTGCTATTAACGGGCTTCCTAATCCTGGAGAGTTTCATTGGAGAAGCGAAGGAGAAAAAAAGGGTTGGGACCCAGAAACTGTCTGGTCCTTACAGTTTGCAGCCAGACAGAACGATAAAAATGCCTTCCGTCAATTTACATCTAAAGCCAATAGAGTTGCAGAAGATGCTTTGAGCTTAAGAGGTTTATTGGAGTTTAATCAATCTAGAAATAGGCAACTTGATATTAATAAAGTAGAGCCAGCCAGTAAAATTGTACAAAAGTTTTGTACTGGTGCTATGAGCTTTGGTTCAATCTCCTCAGAAGCTCATGAGACTTTAGCTATTGCAATGAATAGAATTGGAGGCAAGAGTAATAGCGGCGAAGGAGGCGAAGACCCAGAGAGGTATAAGCTTTTAAAAAATGGGGATTCTAAATCTTCTGCAATTAAACAAATAGCATCTGGACGTTTCGGTGTTACAACAAACTACATCGCAAATGCGAAGCAGTTACAAATTAAGATTGCACAAGGAGCCAAACCTGGAGAGGGTGGCGAACTACCAGGAAGAAAAGTAGATGAAAAAATTGCTTCAATAAGGTACTCAACCCCAGGAGTAGGCTTAATTAGCCCACCACCGCATCACGATATTTATTCAATTGAAGACTTATCTCAACTTATTTTCGATCTGAAGAACGCCAACCCAAAAGCAGAGATAAGCGTTAAACTTGTTGCAGAGATGGGAGTTGGAACTATAGCTGCAGGTGTTGCTAAAGCTCATGCCGATCATATCGTTATTTCAGGAGATGTTGGCGGTACAGGGGCATCGCCTTTAACCAGCATTAAACACGCAGGCATGCCTTGGGAATTAGGTATTGCTGAAGTGCACCAAACCTTGGTTCTAAATGATCTTAGAAGTAGAGTTACTCTGCAAACAGATGGCGGCATAAAAACAGGTAGAGATGTCGTAATTGCAGCAATGCTTGGAGCAGAAGAGTTTGGTTTTTCAACAGCACCCTTGATAACCATGGGATGCATAATGATGCGAAAATGTCATATGAACACTTGCCCTGTGGGTATTGCGACACAGGATAAATTATTGAGAGAAAAGTTTACCGGGCAACCTGAGCACGTAATTAATTATTTATTTATGGTTGCTGAAGAAGCTAGAGAAATTATGGCGAAACTAGGCATTAAATCCATGGATGAATTGGTTGGTCGCGTTGATTTACTTAAAACAACAAAAGCTATTAATCATTGGAAATCAAGCAAAGTAGATTTGGCACCATTATTGGTGAATGCTGAACAACTTAGAAAAGACGTACCTTTAAGGAAAAGCATCCAACAGGATCATGGGATTAAAAATGTTTTGGATAGGAAATTAATCAAGGAATCTAAAAACGCGATAAAAAATAAAAACAAAATTAACCTTAATTACCCAATAAGTAACATTAACCGGACAACAGGTGCAATGCTTAGCCATGAGATTGTAAAACTTTGGGGCGAGGACGGACTGCCTAACGACACTATTAGGGTTAATTTCACTGGATCTGCTGGCCAGAGCTTTGGCGCCTTCTTATCAAAAGGTATTACCTTTGAACTAGAAGGTGATGCTAATGATTACGTTGGCAAGGGACTTTCTGGAGGAAAGTTAATTGTTAAACCACCTCAGATCGAGGGCTTTAAACCAGAAAAAAATATCGTAATTGGAAACGTGGCTCTTTATGGCGCAACAACAGGCCTAGGTTTTTTTAGAGGAATAGCAGCAGAACGTTTTTGTGTCAGAAACAGCGGTGCAAGAGCGGTTGTTGAAGGCGTTGGGGATCACGGGTGTGAATATATGACTGGAGGTCGAGTCATCGTTTTAGGCCCTACAGGCGTTAATTTTGCAGCTGGCATGTCTGGAGGTATCGCCTATGTATTTGATCCATATAAAGAATTTGAGCCTAAATGCAATACTGGGATGGTAGCCCTTGAATCTATAGACGACAGGGAAAGTATTGCTGAGCTGTTAAGGATGATTGAGTTGCATCATAAATACACTCAATCAACAGTCGCTGATGAAATCCTAAATAACTGGGAAACAAATCTAGAGCTCTTCGTCAAAGTAATGCCTCTTGATTACAAAAGAGTAATCACAGAACGACGAGAGCGTAACGAAGAAATAGACTCTGTGTTCGAGACCCATGACAGAAAATCAGATAGGCCAGGAGTTTAAGATGGGTAAGCCAACAGGATTTATGGAATTCCCAAGACGTAAAACACCTTGGCGTGACGTTAATGAAAGGCTATTGGATTATTATGAAATTTATACTCCCGCTAAAGAGCATGATCTGAAAACTCAGGGCGCTAGGTGCATGAACTGCGGTGTTCCATTTTGTGACTCAGATCACGGTTGCCCAATAGATAACTTAATACCTGAATGGAATGATTTAGTTTATAAGGAAAAATGGGAAGAAGCCTATTATCGCCTTTCTAAAACCAACAACTTTCCAGAGTTTACAGGCAGGGTATGTCCAGCCCCGTGTGAAGGTGCCTGCGTTTTGGGTATTAATGAACCAGCGGTAACAATTAAAGACATAGAAAACTCAATAATAGATAAAGCCTTTGAAGAAGGTTGGGTTAAATCAAAAATACCTAATAGTAAGACCGGAAAAAAAATCGCTATTATTGGTTCCGGACCAGCTGGATTAACTGCAGCTGACCAATTAAATAACGCAGGCCATTCTATTGTTGTTTTTGAGCGGGAAGACAGGATAGGCGGTTTATTGATGTACGGGATTCCTAATATGAAACTCTCTAAAAGTTTAGTAGCAAGAAGAATAAGATTGCTTGAGGATTCAGGGATAGAGTTTCAAACCAATGCTGATGTTGGGAAGAATATTGATCCTGATAACTTAGTTAGCGAATTTGATGCAGTTTTAATTGCCACAGGATCAACGACACCTAGAGACGCTGATATCCCAGGCAGAAATGCTCACGGAATCTATTTTGCTATGGATTATCTTACCCAACACACAAAAAGCTTGCTTAATAGCTCTCTAGAAGATGGTAATTACATAGATGCAAAAGATAAAAAAGTTGTCGTCATCGGTGGAGGTGACACAGGCACAGACTGTATTGCAACGGCAATAAGACAAGGATGTACAAGCCTTATCAATATGGAGATCATGCCACAGCCACCTGTTGATAGAGCAGAGAATAATCCTTGGCCTTTATGGCCGATTATACATCGAGTCGATTATGGTCATGAGGAGTCTAAAGAACGATTTGGAAAAGATCCAAGAGAGTTTTCTTTGTTAACTAAGGAGTTTATTGTTGATGGAGATAACAACTTAATAGGGCTTAAAACAATCAATTTAAAGTCGAAAGAGTCATCAAGCGGAAACCAAGAAATGATTGAGGAAAAAGGCACAGAAAAGATTTGGGAAGCAGATTTAGTGCTTTTAGCAATGGGGTTTGTTGGTCCTGAAAGATATCTTCTTGAGAAGATGCAGGTTTCATTAAATAAAAAAAATAACATCAATGCAGAACATGGCGCCTTTAAAACTAACATAGAAGGCGTATTTACAGCTGGAGACTGCAGACGTGGACAATCACTCATAGTTTGGGCTATGAACGAAGGCAGAGGAGCTGCCTTGCAAATAGATCGATATCTATCTGGATCAAGCAGGTTATCTGCACCCACTCTAAAATTGGGCTCTTTAAGGGATTAGTCTAGTTGATAAGAGTAATTATAAATTTTATGCCCTAAGGCTAAACCTCTATTCTCAAATTTTGTTTTTTGCATTCTGAGATTAGAACCAACGACACAAAATCTTTTATTATTAACAAAAGCTGTTTCAATTTGATCTGCATAATCTTCCCAATCAGTAGATATATTTATAATCCCTTTATCTTGCATTGTCTTAGACAGCAAGAGCAGAAAACTATTATTAATTAGCCTTCTTTTATGATGTCTTTTCTTAGGCCATGGATCAGGAAAATATATATTTACTTGAGCTAAAGTCTTTTTCTTAATGTTATTTGTTAAAACCTCAACAGCGTCGTCATAAATAAGCCTAACGTTATTAATTTTTTGTTTCTCAATATCATTAAGGCATTGGCCAAATCCTGAGTCATAGACTTCAACTCCAACAAAGTTTTTTTGAGGATTGTTTGTTGCAGACTCAATTAATGTTGAGCCATTACCAAAGCCTATCTCCATAATCAGATCATTTTTGGGTTTATCAAAAAAGTTTTCTAAGTCTATGAACTTAGAGGCATGGGTTTCAATTACATATTTATCCCAAAGAGTTTGAATAGCTCTTTTTTGAGACGCTGTTAGACGCCCAGATCGTCTGACAAAACTTCTAATTGGTTTTTTTTTACGCTTCTGTGAGATGCTCACGGAGTTCTTGAATGGCTTCTTCTTCAATCTGCCTAATCCGCTCTATCGAGACTTGATACTGTTTAGCCAACTCTTTTAAAGTAACTTTTTCGTCTGTCAGCCAACGACTCATAAGAATTTCTTTACTGCGTATATCCAGACCTTCTAGTGCTGATGATAATTGCTCTTTTTTGCCCTGAAGCCAATTATCATTTTCAACAATTGATGAAGGGTCAGAGTCTGGAGAGGGCAGAAAGCCAGCGGGTGATATGTAATCTTCATCGCTATCTGTGTGTCCAAGATCATAAGGCATATCAACTGAAGCAAACCTCTGTTCCATAGTTGCAACATCTGTAGGCTTCACACCCAGGTCTTTAGCTATAAGTTTTTTTTCATCATTGGTTAGCCATCCAATGGTTTTCTTGGCATTCCTTAGTTTAAAGAAGAGTTTCCTTTGGGCCTTCGTAGTTGCCACCTTAACTATTTTCCAATTATTGAATACAAACTCATGTATCTCTGATCTTATCCAATGAACAGCGTAGGTGACTAACCTGGTCCCACGATCAGGATTAAATTTTTTTACTGCTTTCATCAGACCAATATTTCCTTCTTGAATCAGATCAGCTAAGGGAAGTCCGTATCCACTATATGTTCTTGCTATATGAACAACAAATCTTAACTGGGAAACAATCAGCTTTCTCGCAGCGTCGAGGTCGTTTTCATTTTGAAATCGATATGCCAGCTCTCTTTCTTCTTCTCTTGATAAAACAGGTGATTGATTGACGATACTAATATAAGCCTCTAGGCTCCCCATAGGGCCCATTAATGCCAACTCATTTTTTAATGCCAATTCTTTAGTCATCTATTTAATATCTTGTAATTGGGCCCATAATTTTAGCACTCTGGTTAATAGAGTGCTAAGGAAAAGCGGTATATTTTTAAAATATCTATATATATCAATAGATTAAATCGTTAATTAGGTTTAAAATCAGGCATAATTTTGTATCAATATTGCGCAAATTAGGAAGTTAATGGGCAAATCAAGTAAACAAGTTAGGATAATTAGTGGTAGGTTTAAGGGTAGAAAGCTGTTTGTTAATGATCCAAATATTAAACCAACACCAGATAGGGTTCGAGAAACACTCTTTAACTGGTTGGAACCCTTTATATCTGGGAGTACTGTTCTAGATTTATTTGCTGGCACTGGAGTTTTGGGAATTGAGGCTTTATCAAGAGGTGCTTTGTCCGTAACTTTGGTTGATCATTCAGAGGCGGCACATAAGAATCTGGAGGAGTTGAGGTTAGTTTTAGGCCTCGATAACTACACCAATCTTTGTCTGGATGCAGATCAGTTGGTTTCAAAAACAAATTCAAGCTCACCCTACTCGATTATTTTTTTAGACCCTCCTTATGGAGCTTATGAACTCTTAGAGTTGGTTGAAAAATTGTATAAAAATAAATGGGCCGATGAAACAACATGGGTTTATTGTGAATCAAACAGACCCATTAAAATTGATGAAAATTCTAAGCGCTATATTGTTAAAGAATCAAGGGCAGGTGAAGTATACTATGCTCTGATAAAGGGCTAGTGATATTATAAAGATACGGAGTTACTATGATTGCATTATACCCAGGAACTTTTGACCCAATTACTAACGGTCATTTTGAGATTATAAGAAGAGCTTCCACACTCTTTGGAGATCTCGTTGTAGCAGTTGCGAAAAGCCCTGAAAAAAACCCTTTATTCCCAATTGATCAAAGACTTGAAATGGTTAGAGAGGTTTTGAATAGCTTTAATAATATTGAAGTGCAAACATACACAGGACTCACCATTGATTTTGCCAAATCAGTAGATGCAAGGGTTATTGTTAGGGGCTTAAGATCTCCTGCCGACGGACAGTATGAGTTTGAGTTAGCGAGCATGAATAAAAGACTTGCTGATGATATTGAAACAGTCTTTCTAAGCAGTGGGGATCAAAATGCATTTATTTCTTCTTCTCTAATTAGGCAAATTGCTCAAGAAGGGGGGGATATTTCTAATTTTGTTCACCCTACGGTTCAAACTGCTCTTGCAGATGCTTATAAAAAGTAATGTTTAAAATTCTCATGAAGCATTGGGCAGTTATAGCTTTATTTTTTGTCGCTTTAGCCCCTACCCAATCTTTTACAAAAGACCAAATAGAGATAGAGGCACCCGGAATTGCCTCAGCACATCCTTTGGCAACACAGGCCGGTTTCAAGATATTAGAACAAGGAGGCAATGCATTTGATGCTGCAGTTGCAGTAAGTGCGGCACTTTCTGTTGTTGAGCCCTATAGTTCAGGAATAGGCGGAGGCGGGTTTTTCTTGTTATATAGAAGTAGAGATAATTTCACCACTTTTGTCGATGCAAGAGAGGTTGCTCCCGGTAAGTCAGAACCTGATATGTATCTTGATTCAGATAGAAATTTTATACCTCGATCGTCATTAGTCGGACCTTTAGCTTCTGGCATACCTGGACTTCCTGCAGCCTTAGTACATGTTGCTGAAAACTACGGACAATTGCCGTTAAAGCAATCTCTACAGCCTGCCATTAGACTTGCAGAAGAAGGGTTTCCAGTTTATAGCAGGCTTAATACAGCATTGAACGTTGCTAGACGATCAAGCAGCCTCTCATCTAAATTTAAAGAAATATTCTTGGCTAATAACGAGTTACCTCAAATTGGGAAGCTAATTAAACAGCCTGAACTCGCTAACACACTTAAAATTATTGCTAACCAGGGCCATGACGGGTTTTATAAAAGTGATTTTACCAAGAAGGTCGTTGAAGAAACCAATAGAGATGGATCAATATGGTCTGTAGATGATTTTTCGGAATATAAAGTTGTTGAGAGGCAGCCTGTTAAAATATCTTTTGAGAATGCGGAGATTACCCTAGCTCCACCACCTTCATCGGGCGGAACCACAATTGCTACAATTCTCAACATCCTTAGCCAATATGACTATCAAGAAATGGGAGACAGTGAATTAACACACCTTATAGCAGAATCAATGAGAAGGGCCTATCAAGATAGAGCCTATTATTTAGGCGATCCTGATTTTGCAGATGTCCCAGTTGAAATGCTTATTCATCCAGATCATGCAATTAAACACAGCACAAGTATTGATTTGAAAAGAGCAACACCAATCCATTTAAACGACGATCGTATTTTAGTCAGCCATGATAAAGGAACCGAAACAACCCATTTCTCTATAGTAGATACCGAAGGTAATCGTGTTGCCACAACACAAACAATAAATACATGGTTTGGCTCAGGTTATATGTCTCCTTCTGGCGGGTTTATTTTAAACAATGAGATGGATGATTTTTCTGCCAAGCCTTTTACACCAAACCGATACGGTTTGGTTCACGGTGAAACTAACTCAATTCTCCCAAAAAAACGGATGCTTTCAAGCATGACTCCCTCTTTCATAGAATCAGATAAAGGAATAGCAATTCTTGGGACGCCAGGAGGTTCAAAAATTATAACCATGGTTTTATTGTCCATTCTTAACTGGATGAATGGAGGCACTGCAGATGATATGACTTCAGTGAAACGTTTTCACCACCAGTATTTACCCGATGTAATTCAACATGAAAAGGACGCATTCTCTAGTTCTGATATCAATAAATTAAGAAGTATCGGACACACGCTTAAGGAAGTCGGAGACTATGGTAATATGCAGGTAATCACTATAGATAAAGATAGTGGCAAGGTAGAAACCTCATCGGATCCAAGGGCATTAATTGAAGATAGCGGCATTGATTATTACTAATCAGTGTTGACAGCGGGCACAATAAAAAGAACTTCTCCCGCTTAAAACTATTTGCCTAATTGAGCTACTGCAACGCTTACATTTACCTCCTCTTCTGCCATAAGTAAACAATTCTTGCTTAAAGTAACCCACCTTTTCTTCTCCTTGAGAGTATGAAAAGTCTCTAAGCGTTGTCCCTCCCATTTTTATAGATTTTTCTAGAGTCTCTTGAATCGCAGTCGCTAATCTTTTGTATCTTGCTTTACTGATTCGATTGGCCTTTCTTTTGGGATGGATACCGCTAATAAACAAGGCTTCACTAGCATAAATATTGCCGACACCGACTACTATTTGAGCATTCATTATAAAAGCCTTGACTGAGGTTTTTCTCCCTTTGCTTAAGCCATAGAGGTGAGTTCCTAAATCATTGTTCTGTAGTGGCTCAGGACCAAGTTTATTTAATAGCTTGTGTTTCTCAGGATTTTTCCCTGCCCAGATAAAACTGCCAAATCTTCTTGGATCATTGAATCTTATAATTTGGTTAGAAGACATAATAAGATCAAAGTGGTCATGTTTTTTTAAAGGCTGATTGTTTTCTAGAATGCCAATGCTTCCAGACATGCCTAAATGTAATAACGCGCTTCCCGGTTTCGTGTTGATCAAAATGTACTTGCCACGCCTACTGAGATTTTGAATCCTTTGGCCTAAAAGACAGTTCAAGGTTTTTTGATCAAGATCCCATCTAAGTCTTTTTTCTCTTATGTCTATAGACTTTATATATTGTCCTTGAAGATATTGCTCCAATGACTGTTTGGTTACTTCGACTTCTGGTAGTTCAGGCATACTGAAATTATGCCTTGATCAAATTTGTTAATAAATTATTTAATTTTAGCTTCTTTGTAGAGAACATGTTTCCTGATAGTTGGATCAAATTTTTTCGTTTCCATTTTATCAGGATGCTCTTTTTTGTTTTTCGTGGTCGTATAGTAATGACCAGTCTTAGCCGTTGATACGAGTTTTATTTTCTCACGCATTTATGCCCTTTCTCCAAAATCCTTTAAGTTATTAAGAACATGATCGATGCCCAATTTGTCTATGGTCCTCAAACCTTTTTTGGATAGACGCAATTTGACGTATTTGTTTTGACTTTCTACCCAAATACGATGTGAGTGCAAATTAGGAAAGAACTTTCGTCTCGTCTTATTATGCGCGTGAGAGACATTATTTCCGCTCTTTGTTTTTTTGCCAGTTACTTGACAGACTCTACCCATTGTTTTCTCTTAATTTTTTATGCTTTGGATTAAATTTAATCTTCAGGTCGGCTTTTATACCAATAGCACCATAACATAGCAAGACTTTATGAGAAAATAATACTTATCTCACCTAGTGAGAAAAAGATAAAAGAATTACACTAGTGCTAAAAGTATATTTTACATTATGACTAAAACTATAGACCTAAAGATTATTGATCCTAGAATTGGTAATGATTTTGAAATTCCTGAATACCAGACATCGGGATCAGCCGGAATTGATTTGCAGGCGTGTATCGACAAGATAATAACAATTAAACCAGGGGAAACACAGCTAATACCCAGTGGGATTGCCGTTCATATCAGCGACCCCGGATTAGCCGCTGTTCTTTTACCGAGATCAGGTCTAGGGCATAAGAAAGGATTGGTATTGGGCAATCTAGTGGGCTTAATTGACTCTGATTATCAGGGAGAGGTTTTTATATCTTGTTGGAATAGAGGCAATTCAGAGATTGATATAGAGCCTGGTATGAGGTTAGCTCAAATGGTTTTTATTCCTGTCGAGCAGGTTAATTTTAATATTGTTGATAATTTTGAAGAATCTGAAAGAGGAGCGGGCGGCTTTGGTCATACAGGTGAGACCTAACCTTTTACCCCGTATTCTTGGCGATAGGCATTTATATTTTCTAGGTGTTTCTGAAATGATTCGTCTTTAGCAATAAACTCAATAACTTCATCTAGAGTTACAATTGAAATTACAGGCACATTAAGATCATTACTAATCTCTTGAACTGCCGATAATTCTCCTGAGCCTTTTTCTTGCCTGTTCAAAGAAATTAATATCCCTGTAATTTTTGCTTCTGTTGCTTTGATTATTTTAGCCGCATCCCTTATGGCTGTGCCCGCGGTTATAACATCGTCGACAATAACAACACTCCCTGATAAATTGATACCAACAGTGCTTCCTCCCTCGCCATGGTCTTTGACCTCTTTTCTGTTATAGACAAAAGGTATATCTTTTCCATGATTCTCGGATAATGCAGCTGACATCGAGGTTACAATAGGTATTCCCTTGTAAGCTGGCCCGAAGATAATGTCACATTCAAGATCACTATCAAGTAGTGCGCTCGCATAGAAATCACCTACTTTTTTTATTAATCGTCCGCTACTGAAGATTCCCATATTGAAGAAATAAGGACTAATTCTTCCTGATTTTAGCTTGAATTCACCAAATCTTAATGCGCCTATATCTAGAGACAATTTAATAAATTCTTGTTTGTAGTTTTCCATACAATATAAACTTATACCCAAACGTTATGAGTAGCATCTCATAGAATGAATTGATTATGAAGATTTAGCGTGTTGGAGGATTGAAAAATTAAGGTAATAACAATAAACGTCAACGGTATCAGAGCAGCTGAAAAAAAAGGTTTGTTTCAATGGTTAGAAAAAGAAGACCCAGATTTTATATGCTTCCAAGAAGTTAGAGCTCAGATAGAGGACATGAAGTTAGATGCATTCTGGCCTGAAGGCTATTTTTGTCACCATGAGGTAGCTGAAAAAAAAGGCTATAGTGGCACAGCTTTGTTCTCAAAACTTGAGCCCACAGAAGTAATCCGCGGTCTTGGGGCAGATGAGTTTGATATCGAAGGAAGATATATTGAGTGTCATTTTAATGATTTTGTAATAGCTTCAGCCTACTTTCCATCTGGGTCTTCAGGAGATAAAAGGCAAGAGGCAAAATACCGATTCCTAGATATTTTTAGGAAAAAGCTTGATTCTATGAACGAAAAAAAAATTAGCTATCTATTCTGTGGCGATGTAAATATTGTTCATAAAGAGATTGATATAACCAACTGGAAGGCAAACCAAAAGAACTCTGGATGTTTACCAGAGGAGCGTGCGTGGCTCGATGAAATTTTTAACACTTTAAGATGTATTGACGGGTTTAGAGCAGTTAATACTGAATCAGAACAATACACTTGGTGGTCGAATAGAGGCAACGCTTGGGCCAATAATGTTGGCTGGAGAATTGATTATCAAATATTTAATAATCATTTTGGGTATAAAGTAAGATCAGCATCAATATATAAAGATGAACGATTCTCAGATCATGCGCCATTAATCATCGAATATGAACATACTTAATAAAAGGTTTGACGAAAAAGGTCTTGGTATTTATACCAGTTCAGAATCAATTCGAATGATTTTTTTAGGCTTTTCTGCTGGATTGCCCCACCCTCTTCTCTTTGCAACACTTACCGTATGGCTAGCTACAGTCGAGGTTAGTATTTCTGAGATAAGTATGTTTGGGTGGGTGGGTATTATTTATGCTATTAAATTTCTTTGGGCACCCATGCTGGATAATTTATCTATCCCATTTTTGACGAAAGCGCTCGGCCAGAGAAGATCTTGGATATTGTTCATGCAGTTGGTTATTTTGATGGGATTTATATGGATGTCATTTTTTGATCCAAGCCAAGATTTGCTGCTACTCGCATATCTTGCAATATTGATCGCCTTTGCTTCTGCATCGCAAGATGTTGCCATTGATGCTTATCGAATTGAAATCATTGAAAATAAATATCAAGCTGCGATGGCAGCTAGTTACCAATTGGGTTATCGAATCTCTGCTCTCACCTCAGGTGCAGGGGCATTGTATTTAGCAGGGTTTTATTCATGGCAAACTACCTACCAGATAATGGCAGGATTTATGCTGGTTGGAATCATCACTGTCTTGATTATTGCTGAGTCTCCTAAGACTGAGGCAATAATTGAAAAAGCTCATTGGTTTAGGTCTGCTGTTATAGAACCCTTCTTTGAGTTTTTTAAAAGAAATAGTCTCTGGTCATTTGTTTTAATTGTCTATATCGCTATATACAGGGTCAGCGACCTAATCTTAGGTATTGTGGCTAACCCTTTTTATATTGATATTGGCTTTAACCTCAACGAGATAGCAACTGTAACCAAGGTTTTTGGATTCGCCATTACCATTGTTGGGGCTTTTGTAGGCGGCATTTCAGTAGCTCGCTACGGCATATCTAGACCGCTTATACTCAGTAGTATATTACTAGCTGGGACAAATCTGTTTTTCTTGCTGCTTAATAATGCTGGACCAGATTTATCAATATTAGTTTTAACCATAAGTGCGGATAACTTTGCATTGGGGTTTTCAGGCTCTGTCTTTATAGCTTTTCTATCTAGCTTGACGAATAGATACTACACGGCATCTCAATACGCTTTATTTACTTCTATTATGTTCTTGCCTGGAATTATCATGAGTGGTTTCTCAGGACAAATCATAGATTCTATGGGTTGGGCAAAATTTTTCATCTTTGCTGCCTCTATGGGTATACCGTCAATCTTATTTTCCTTGCTGATAGTAAAAAAGGGTTGGCAGGAACAATAACCATTTACTTAACATTTAAACCAGAAAGAGTTTTTATAAAGAAGGTACTAAGTGACTCGCAAATTATTTTCCAAAGACATATTAAGGTTTCTAATTCCATCGACTTTTGGTGTTTTAGTTTTTCTAACCCCTATTTTCATCGACGGTAAACCAACGATAGTTTTAGGTATTATATTTGATCTTCTTAGAGCAACACTTGAAGATTATCTACCTGCTATTGTTACAGCACTTTTAATGTTATCTGGGTTTTTTTCAGCCTATTACAGTTTAATTAGAAGGGGTGTAGACAGTAACTCAAGAAACCGAATAGAGAAAATATTCACCACCGAAGTTTCTTGGTTAGCTATAAGATTGCTCGGCGCTATTTTTGCGTGTTTGGTTTATTTTAATGTTGGTCCAGAATGGATAATAAGCCCCTCAACCGGTGGAACTGTTCTGTTCGAATTAGCTAGCTCTTTAGTTATATTCTTTTTGGTTGCTTGTCTCCTCCTGCCATTCCTTATCGATTTTGGAGTAGCTGAATTTATGGGAACACTATTAAAAAAACCATTTTTATTAGCTTTTCGTCTTCCAGGTAGAGCCAGTATTGACTCTCTAGCATCCTGGTTAGGAAGTGGATCAGTAGGGGTCTTGATTACCATAAAACAACAGGAGAAAGGTAATTACAGTGGGCGAGAGGCAGCAATAATTACGACTAACTTTTCAATTGCCTCAATAGCTTTTTGCGTTTTAGTCACAAAAGTAATTGAAATTGATCACATGTTTTTTGAGTTTTATCTTTCTGTTTTATTCGCTGGAATGGTTGCTGCATTAATAATTCCTAGATTATGGCCTCTTGCAAGTAAAAAAGACTTTTATTTATCTGAAAAAGACAATTTTGCAGATACTCCCGAAGAAGGAATAGGTATTTTTAGTTGGGCGCTTATTCAAGGGGTGAATAAAGCAAAAACAGCACCAAAACTTAGATTTTTATTAAAAGATGCTCTTATAAACCTCATGGACATATGGTTCTCACTACTTCCATCTGTTGTAGCTATAGGCACCACAGTTTTGATACTTGCAGAGTTCACACCTTTCTTTGAAGTCATCACAAAGCCTCTAGTGCCCGTTCTTGAGTTAATGCAAATACCAGAAGCAAAGTTAGCTGCCCCTGCATTTTTAGTTGGTTTTGCTGACTTATACCTGCCAGCTGTAATTGGCAAAAGCATTGAGAGTGAGATGACTCGTTTTATTATTGCTTGTGTTTCTATTACTCAAATAATAT
>CAZLQT010000004.1:0-32362 GCA_964561815.1 uncultured Woeseia sp. | reverse complement strand
TTGTATAGGGCGGCTGAAAAAGTCAGGAATAAGAGTTTCTCTTTTTGTTGATCCCGATCCAAAGCAAATCGAATCATGTCAGATGGTCGGTGCTGATGCAATTGAAATTCATACTGGCCTTTATGCTGATAGCTCAAATATTACTGATCAGGAATATGAATTAAATCGTATAAAGGAATGTGCAACTCATGGTGATCGAATAGGACTAAGAGTTAATGCAGGACATGGTCTTCATTATGAGAACACAGCTGATGTGGCAGCAATAAAAGAAATCAGAGAATTAAATATTGGCCATTCTATTATTTCTAAGTCAATTGATTTAGGAATTGCGGGAGCAGTTCAAGAAATGAAAGAGATAATGGTTAAAGCTAGGAAATGAGCATTTTTGGCATTGGCGTGGATATGGTCAACATTGACCGTGTAAAGAAGATCCATGAAAAATATGGAGAACGGTTTGTCTCTAAAATTTTGAATCATTCTGAAATAGAACTTTATAAAGGGGCTGCCGATCAGCATCGATTTTTAGCCAATCGTTTCGCTGGCAAAGAAGCAGCATCGAAGGCACTTGGTACAGGAATCTCTAAAGGCGTGACTTGGAAAGATTTTGGGATAGTTAGAAAACCCTCGGGGCAACCTAAACTGCTTTTATCTGAAAATATGAAGAGGTTATTTTATAGAGAAGGGATTGCAACTTCTCATGTAAGCCTTACTGATGAAGAACCCTGGTCGATGGCCTTCGTTATCTTGGAGAAAAGCGGGTGAAGACCATAATTTATGATATAGAGACTATTCCTGATCTTGATTTTGGCAGGAAACATATGAATCTAGATGGATTGAGCGATGAAGATATTGGTCGTTCTATGTTTTTTCAACAACTGCAAAAGCATGGCAGTGAGTTTTTACCCATTAATCTACATAAAATTATAACCATTTCCTTTGTTACTGAGCACAAAGGAGATATTGAGTTAAGTTCATGCACTGATTTAATACATTTCCTAGATTCCATTAAAGATGCCGATCACTTTGTAACATGGAACGGTAATCGATTTGACGTACCTGTCCTTTATTTTAGAGCTCTTTTAAATAATTTAGTGGTCAATAAAAGGATCTTTGATGAGAATCATCACACAGACCTTAAGGCTCTATTATCGAATAGGGATATAAATTTAATCTCAGGACTGGATCGAGTTTCTAAACATTTGGGCTTACCTGGTAAATCGAAGCATAAGGGAAATGCAGTTTGGGATTTATACCTAGAGAAAAAAATGGATGAAATTATCCAATATTGTGAATCGGATGTTCTCAATACATATTTAATTTATATTCAGCATCAATACTCAATGGGAACTATCAGTGAACAAGAATTAAATACAAAGAAAGACACACTTAAGAAATTTTTAGCTTCACAAGACAAACCTCATTCTGATTTTATTCAGAAGCTATAAATTCAATGCCCCGAATTAAGATTTCAATTGCTAAGCAAAGACTCTATCTTGAGATAGATTCTCAAACCACTGAATATATAATCTCCACCTCAAAATTCGGTCCAGGCGAGAAAAAAGATAGTTTTTGTACACCTCGAGGCAGGCATATTATTCGAGCAAAGATAGGAGAGGGTGAGACTGTTGGTCAAATTTTCAAAAGCCGAAGACCAACTGGCGATATCTATTCTCCGAATAGCCATAATTTGGAAGATGGTGACTGGATATTAACTCGGATACTTTGGTTAAGTGGAACAGAAGTGGGTAAAAATAGATTGGGGAATGTGGATACGATGCAGCGATATATATACATACATGGCGCCCCTGATGATCTAATTCTGGGTATCCCAAGATCAATGGGTTGTATAAACATGTCGAACAGTGATATTGAAGAGCTTTTTCATTTGGTTGAAGTTGGAACACCAGTTGAAATTGATTAATCAATGACTCTTGGACCCATTATAGTTTCTATTGAGGGTAAAAAACTCTCTGAAAATGATCGGTGTACACTTCAACATGATTTGATTGGAGGGGTCATTCTCTTTTCAGAGAATTATGAGAATCGAGAGCAATTATTGGAGTTGGTTAGATCCATTAAAAAACTTAAATCACCCGAACTAATTGTCTGTGTTGATCAAGAGGGTGGTCCTGTTCAAAGGTTTAGACGAGGATTCTATAAACTGCCGTCGTTTAATGAATTAGGAAAGATTTATGATCGATCAAAAGAGGAGGGATTGAGAGCATCTTATTTGGCGGCTCAGATTAATGCTTTGGAGTTAATGGATGTTGGTATTGATTTCAGTTTCTCGCCAGTCATTGATATTGACCATGGGTTGTCCGATATTATTGGTGATCGATCCTTTCACTCGATTCCAGAGATTGTCACAGAGTTATCTGATTCCTATATCAATGGGCTTAAGAGCATAGGAATGAAAGCCGTTGTTAAGCATTTTCCAGGACATGGAGGAGTGACGCTCGATTCACACATTGTTAAGCCTATAGATGAGCGTTCTCTGAATGATCTCGATAATGATTTAATGCCATTTCAAAGGCTATTCAAAAAGGATGTATCTGCCATTATGACTGCCCATATTTGCTTTCCAAGTATTGATTCATCAATGGTGACATTTTCAGAATATTGGCTAAAGGATCTCCTTAGACAAACATTTCAATTTCAAGGATTGGTTTTTTCAGATGATCTCTCAATGGGTGCCACAGAAGAGATCGGTTTGATGGAGGAGCGTATTAATCTGGCGTTGTCTTCAGGTTGTGATGTGGTTATATGCTGTCATGTGAAGGAACAGATGAATTTGATTATAGAATCATTAGAAAGTGATTATAAGAAGAGCTTTGATAGTAAACTAGAAGTGATGAGACCTTCAGGTCAGTCTGACTTTGCTTATGAGAATATTAGTGAACTTTCTCGACAGCTTGATCATTTGCTAAATAATCCAGCATGACCCGAATTTCATCCAGCCTCTTTTTATCCTCAGAGTTTTCCACTTTAAATCCAAGAGATTGATCAGGATAGAGTCTGAATTTATCTCCGTTGCTTTTTATTAATTTTAGCAGTTGATCAGTTTCCACTTTTGTTGAGAGATGAAAGTAGAACCGCCCATATTGTTTGCTCATCTTAATGCGTTCAATTCCCAGAGCATTAGCTATTAGTTTAAGTTTAGTGATTTGCAGAAGATTTAAGGTAAATTGAGGTAAATTTCCAAAACGATCTTTTAATTCTTTTTTTATAGTTGTTATCTGCGTCCCATCTTTTGCAGCAGAAATACGTTTGTAAAACATTAATCTTAGATGCACATCAGGCATATAATCTTCTGTGATTAGATTTGGGATACCTAAATTGATATCTGTCATAAAAGAACTCGGTTCTTCCTTGTTATCATTTCTGTATGTGGTTATAGCTTCTTCTAATAAATCTTTATAAAGTGAGAATCCAATTTTTTGAATTTGCCCACTTTGTTCATCACCAAGGATTTCTCCAGCACCTCTTATCTCTAGATCATGAGTGGCCAAAATAAATCCTACACCAAGATCCTCAATGGCCTCTATTGCTTCAAGACGCTTGATTCCATCTGCAGATAGCTGTTGTTTTGGGGGTGTCAATAAGTAAGCATATGACTGTCTCTCAGAACGTCCGACCCTTCCTCTTAATTGATGCAGTTGGGCTAAACCAAATCGATCAGCATTATTTATAATAATGGTGTTTGCGTTTGGTATATCAAGTCCGCTTTCTATAATTGTGGTTGCTACTAGTAAGCTGAATTCGTTGTTATAGTATTTCATCATAATCTCTTCTAGTCTTTTTTCCCTCATCTTCCCATGAGCTATCTCAATGGAAATACCAGGAAGAAAAGCCTTCAATCGATCCACAATTTTCTCAATATCTTCAATTTTATTGTGAACAAAAAGTATTTGACCGCCTCTATTAATTTCTCTCTGACATGCTTCTTTAATCAATGCATCTTCCCAGCGACTTATATATGTTCTAACGGCTAAACGACTTTCTGGTGGAGTTGATATCATAGAAATATCTTTAAGTTCTCCGATAGCCATATTTAGAGTTCTTGGTATCGGTGTTGCTGTCATGGCCAAATAATCAACAGAGTGCTTCATTTTTTTTAATTGTTCTTTATGCCTGACACCAAATCTATGCTCTTCATCAACAATAACTAGACCGATATTGGGATAGGTTATCTTTTCTGATAAAACAGCATGTGTGCCAATAATAATATCGGTTTCACCAGATTTAATAGTGCCGATTATTTTTTCTCTTTTTTTCAAAGTCTGAGTTCTAGACAAGAGTTCTATGTTAACTGGCCAATCACTAAATCTTTCTTGAAAGGTTTCATAGTGCTGCTGAGCAAGAAGAGTTGTTGGGACCATGATGACCACTTGATTGCCATTCATTACAGAGCAAAAACCTGCCCTTAGTGCTACCTCGGTTTTTCCAAAACCAACATCCCCACAAACTAATCTATCCATTTTCTTAGATGAGGACATATCATCCAATACCTGACTGATTGCTAGAGCTTGGTCTTTGGTTAGAATGTAATGAAACCCAGAGCAGAATTGCTGATATTCATGCTGATTGATAGATTGATTCTTTCCTATGGTTAAGTTTCTTTTTGCATAGAGTTCTAGAAGTTCAGCAGCTACATCTTGTGCTTTAGTTTTTGCTTTACTGCAAATTTTCTTCCATTGGTCGCTGCCAAGATAACTCAATAAGCTCTTATCATTGCTGTCCCCAATGTACCTGGAGATTTTCTCCATCTGAGTTATTGGTAATTGCAGTAAATCACCCTTAGCATAATTGATACAGATGTACTCTGATTCAACTTCATCTATAGTTAATTTAGTTAATCCATCATATTTTCCAATCCCATAATCTCTATGCACAACAAGGGTTCCTATTCTCAAGTCTTTCAAGTTTTCAATAATAGCCTCAGGGTTCTGTCGTTTTCTTGTGCCCACATGTCGTTTTGATCGCTGTCCGAATAAATCAGTTTCTCCAATAATTGCAGTGTTTTTATCGTTTATCGCGAAACCGTTGCTTAGAATTTTAGGGGTTATGTAAATTCCTTTGCTGTTATTAAGGAATTCACTCCATTCTTTGATCTTATTTACTCTTATTCCTTCAGATTTTAAAAAATCATTGATAATTGATTCCTTATTTTTTGTGGGAGCTGATATCAAAACTTTTTCCATAGAATTTTCTTTAGTGTATTGAAGCAATTTTTCTCTAACGGACAAATTTTTACCCGCCATTCTTAAATTTATTGGTTCAGTGTTAAAGTTCAAGCTTATGCTTTTATCAGAGTCGGGCAGTTTCTCTGGCTGAATCAGAACTGAGCACCTATCCCTAATTTTCTGTCTTTCTTTTTCGCTTTGAAAAAATAAATCATTAGGATGCATTAGTGGCTGAGTATCAGATTGGTAATCAGAGAATCTTTCATGAATTTGTTTTTCATACTCGGATAAACTCGATAAAGCACTCTCTAATAGATAAATTTTAGTCTCATCCTTTAAATAATCGATAATCGATGACATCGATTCAAAAAATAAGGGCAGATAATTATAGATTCCATGACTTTCGGGGTCATCATGGATCCCATTGTATAAAGGCCATTCCATTTGATTCCCCTCGAAATGATTTCTCATCTTAGTTTTAAAGGAATCTATGGATTTTAGGTCTCTTGGAAAATGATTTGCCGAAATAATAGAAGTTTCATTTACCTGTTCTATTGTTAACTGTGAATCCTTATCAAACAGTCGAATAGAGTCAATAAAATCGTCGTCAATGTCTATTCTTATTGGATTTATTTCATTTGGTGAATACAAGTCAATTATAGAACCTCTTACCGCATATTCTCCTTGATCTTTAACCACAGAAACACGATCAAAACCATTTCGTTTTAGGGATTGTTTTAGTTCATCCATGGACAACTTTTCACTTACTTTTATTTCTAAACTTTCTGATTCAAAGAATTTTCGAGGTGGAAGCTTCCATAGACAATTGGAGGCATTAATTATAAGAAGATCAATTTCTCCTTTCATTAATTTATATATAATCTCTGATCTTTTTGAGAGAACATCACGTCTTGGTGAGCTCAAGTCATAAGGCAAAATCTCTAAATCTGGAAACACTTCAATTTCCTGATTGGTCTGGTTAAAAAATTTAATTTCTTCGGCCATTGATTCTGTTAAAAGACTATCTGGGCAGATAAGCAAGCGAGGTTCTTTTTTATATATCATGTCTTCTGCTATCGCTAAACTTAATGATGAACCATAAAGTTGACCGTATTTTGCGGTAGTAACCCCTGACTCTCGTTCATTGGCATTGATTAAAAGTTTTTTGGTTATCTTGTTCATCTTGTTGGTGTTTAGGGAGTGTATTATTTCACAGATTTATTGTTTTTTTCTTCGTCTTTACGATTAAAGTATTTATGATGTTTCTTACTCATTAAAACTTAATTTACAGGATGCAGAACAAATTATTCATCGCCAGTCGTTTTCTTTTTACAAAAGATAAAGGTAAGTTTATTTCAATTGTAAGTCTTGTCTCTTCGATAGCGATCACCATAGGTATTGCCTCGATTCTGATTGTTTTATCAGTGATGAATGGATTTGAGTCAGAGATTCATAAACGAATTTTAAATGTGGAGCCGCATATAACCATAAAAAGCAGTCGAGCTATTAGCTCAAATCCATTAAATCGGATTGATCTAACATTTATTGAGGGAATTGAGTCTATATCTTCTTCAATAGATTCTAAAGGGGTTATTCAATTCAATAACTTGACTGCTGGTGTTCAAATAAAAGGTCTGGATATCTTAGATAATAATTCCAGAGGAAGGGGTTTTTTAAGTCAGTTTCAGCTATCTAATTTAGGACCATCTGAAATAATTATTGGCAAGTCTTTGGCTTATCGAATGGGAATTAGAATTGGTGATCAATTGATCATTCGAATTCCTAGACTTGAGAATAAGTCAACATTTTCCCTTGGGAAGTCGCAGAGCTATATGGTTAGAGAAATTATTGAATTCGGCCTTGCAAAGTTTGATAGTTCTTTGGTCGTTGTTGCCAGTAATCAGCTTCTGGGTTCAGGTATGGATCAGAACTCATTTAATCATTGGTCCATCATGGTTGAGGATCCATATCAAACGAGTAAATACATCATCGAGTTAGAAAGACTGCTAAATAACACCGGACTCACTGTAAGTGATTGGTCAATGAATAACAGTGCATTATTTAAAGCAATCGTTATTGAGAAAACAATAATGAGTACTTTATTGTTTCTTGTGGTCTTGGTGGCTATGTTCAATATTATGGTTATGATTTCAATGACTATAAATGAAAAAAGTAAGGACATAGCAATATTGAGGACACTTGGCTTTAGAGAAAAAGATATTACTCAGATATTTTTTCTACAGGGAATGATTAATGCTCTTATGGGTATATTTTTTGGTTTACTACTAGGTGTTATCGCACTGAAGAATTTAAGCAAGATTGAAAACTTTATAGACCTTGTCTTTGGTTTTGATTTTTTTCCATCGGGTCTTTATTACATTTCAAATATGCCTTATCTGATAAGGCTGCAGGATATAATTATAATTTCTGTGGTCGCTTTCTTGGTCAGTTTCTTAGCTGCTTATTTACCTTCTATGAAAGCCTCTAAGAAGGATCCCGCATTGATTACAAGGTTTTACAGGAATTAGGAACTCGGATGTACCAACATTTTGAATCACGAATCATCAGATCATTCATACGGTCAAAAAACAGTGACTTTATGTTTTCGCTTATCTCAATTTTAAGTCTTTTAGGGATTAGTTTGGGGGTGGCAGTTATTTTTACTGTTATGTCTGTAATGAATGGATTTCAAACTGAAATAGAGAGAAAAATGCTTGGTCTTATACCTCATGCAACTGTAATGGGAACAAGTGGTCAGAGTGATGAAGAAAAATTACACTCTGTATTAAACACCAAAGATTATGTTAAATCGTATTCGGTGTTCATTCATGGAGAGGCGCTTGCCATAAGTGATATAGATTTTGAGGCAATACAGATCAAGGCGTTTGATAGGGATTCTAACGCCATTCAAAACAAACTATCGCTGCTTATGTCGTCTGGGAACGCTAATGATCTATTTGAAAGCTCTTTTAATCTTTTAATCGGCAAAGGTTTAGCAGAGAATTTAAACCTAAAATTAGGAGATAAGTTAACCATTATGACAGAGGAGGATACCTCTCTGCCCTTTGGTGCTGTTCCTCGTTTAAAAGAATTTAATATTGTAGGCATATTTGAATCTGGAGTTTTTGAACTTGATCGACATTTAGTTTTTTCTTCACTAGAAGACGCAAAACTATTTTTTCAAATCGAAGATGAATTTACCGGTACTGATATCGAGTACTTTGAACCTCAGAACGCTTCTATTTATACAAGACAGATCTCAATTGAATCTGGTGGTGGTTTTTTAGTTACTGATTGGACTAGGGAGAATCCAAATTTTTTTAGATCATTGGAATTAACCAAGAAAATCATATTTATTGTGCTGATTCTAATATTGGGGGTCGCTTGTTTTAATATTGTTTCAACTTTGATTATGTTAACGAGACAGAAACGATCAAACATTGCTGTTCTGCGCTCCATGGGTATAGAGAATAAGTCTCTGTACAAGGTCTTTCTAACGCTTGGATTTTTTCTTGGTTTCCTAGGTTCAATAATAGGAAGCGTTCTGGGCTTCTTGGTGTCTATGAATTTAAGCAGCCTTATTTTAACAATAGAGAATATATTTGATATTAACTTATACCAGCCCGAGATTTATTTCTTGAATGAGATACCAGTCGATATTATTTGGACTGAAGTTTTAGGCATTTGTTTTATTGCAGTTATACTCTCTATGCTGTCTGCATTTATTCCTTCTTATAACGCTACAAAGATTAATCCTTCTGAATTATTAAAATTAAACAGATAACAATGGAAAAGATTCTAGAACTAAAAAATATTCATAAGAATTTTCGATTAGGCGAGGATGATATCGAAGTTCTCAATGGCATCGAGATTTCTATTCAACAGGGGGAGACTTTTGCAATTGTGGGCCCCTCTGGCAGTGGTAAAACAACTTTACTTCAAATTATTGGCCTTCTAGATTCTCCCACTAGTGGAGAGCTCTATATAAGAGGGGAGAGTCCTGAAGATTTGAAGGATAAGTCAAAAAGTCGATTAAGAAATGAATTTTTTGGTTTTATCTATCAGTTTCACCATCTTTTGAATGAATTTACTGCACTAGAAAACACTATGATGCCTCTACTGATTAGAGAGCAAACGACCAAGGAGGCCAGAACAAAGGCACAGGATTTACTCATTAGAATCGGACTTGAGCACAGAATAAATCATAAACCTCATGAGTTATCAGGAGGGGAATGTCAGCGGGTAGCAGTGGCCAGGGCTTTGGTCACATCGCCAAGCTTAATATTGGCTGATGAACCTACAGGAAATCTTGATCCCGAGACAGCTGACAGGGTTTTCGATAGTTTTCTCGATCTAAATCGATCGCTCAACACCAGCCTTATTATGGTTACCCACAACCAAGAATTGGCCAAAAGAATGGATAAAGTTTATGAATTAAATTTTGGAAAATTAATACCGTCTTTCCCTGAGAGCTAAATGATGGTTTTTAAAACTTCACAAAATCATCACAATCATAAGACTTTGGACCTTAAGGAGTAACGTATAATTTCCCCTAAATTTTATTATGGAACACAGTTATAAAACTTATTTAAGACTTCTTAGCTATGGGAAACCCTATTGGCTAATTTTTTCTATTGGCGTCATTGCTATGCTGGTTTTTGCAGTCACAGATACCGGCTTCGCTTTCCTGATCAAAACTTTAACCGATAACTTTGCAGGGACCGAGAGTTCATTTGATGCAGATCAAATAAAAGTTTTATTGCCGCTCGCGGTTATTATTATTTTTTTTGTAAGAGGTATTTCAGGATTCTTCTCAGTTTATAATATCGCTTGGATAGGTCGACAGGTTATAAAACTATTAAGAGGCGAGGTTTATAATAAATTTCTTACGCTTCCAACTCTATTCTTAGACAGGGAATCTAACGCAGAGCTCCTCTCTAAGGTGACCTATAACATTGAACAAGTTGCAGAATCTACATCTAACATACTCACTGTTCTGATAAGAGATACGCTAACAATCATTGTTCTAACCGCTTATATGATATTTCTAAGCCCAATGTTGGCTTCAGTAATTTTTATAGTAGCCCCAGCGATTGCTCTATTAGTAAGATTTTTGAGTCAGTTATTCAGGCGTTATTCTGAAAGAATTCAAGATTCTATGGGCGATGTAACTCATGCTATAAAAGAAACCCTTCAGAACCATAGAATTATAAAAATCTTTGATGGCCAAGACTTTGAAAAAGAGCGCTTCTCTGTGGTGAACGAAAACAATAGGAAACACAATATGAAGCTCTTCTCAACTAAAGCTATAGGGGATGCAGTGACTATCTTTTTATCTTCTCTTGGTGTTGCAGGAGTTGTTTATGTGGCCACTCTTGATGAGGTAAGGAGCACAATGACAGTTGGTGATTTCAGTGGCTTCATCACAGCAATGGTTCTGCTTATGACACCTCTTAAAAGACTTACTAATGTCAATGCCATGATACAAAAAGGGATAGCCGCAGCTGGGTCAATATTTTCATTAATCGATGAAAAGGATGAACGGGATCGAGGGACCACTGAGGCGGGAAGAGTAGGTGGCTCCATTTCATTTCAAGACGTAAATTTTTCTTACGATGATAATAAAAGAACCTTAGAAGGAATCAATCTAACAATTCACTCTAATGAAAAATTAGCGATTGTGGGCAAGTCAGGAAGCGGAAAAACAACCTTAGTTAATCTAATTCCAAGATTCTATGATATTTCATCCGGGAAGTTGATGATTGATTCAGAAAATATAGAAAATTATTCTCTTAGATCGCTAAGATCTAATATCAGTTTAGTAACCCAAGAAGTTACATTATTTAACGACACCATATTCAATAATATAGCGTATGGTAAATACTCTGATGATGAGGTAAGAAGAGCGGTCTCCTCTGCGCACATGGATGAATTCATTGATAGTCTTGACGACGGTTTGAACACAGTGGTTGGTGATCAGGGGATCTTACTCTCAGGAGGGCAGAGACAGAGAATTGCTATCGCTAGGGCATTATTGAAAGATGCCCCAATACTTATTCTTGATGAAGCTACTTCTGCTCTTGATTCCGAGAGTGAGCAGCACATACAAAAGGCATTGGACCAACTCATGGAAAACCGCACAACCCTAGTTATTGCGCATCGGTTATCAACGATTGAAAATGCAGATAGAATCATAGTTTTATCAAAAGGCCGGATTGTTGAAGAGGGAACACACGAGGAGTTAATAAATAATAATGCTGAATACGCCTCGCTTCATCGCCTGCAGTTTAATGATTAATTTCTCTCGGAAAATAGAAGAAGCTTGGTATGGCGATAAGAAACCTCCTTATGCACTTATAATTTTATCTAAACTTTTTTCTTTTTTGGTTAAAATTCGAACCACGCTCTACGCCTCAAAGATTCTAAGTACAACCAAGGTAGAAGTGCCAGTTATTGTAGTCGGGAATATAACAGCAGGCGGAACAGGAAAAACTCCCATAACACTTTTTTTGTCCCAGTGGTTTACTAAAAATGGAAAGAAAGTAGGAATTATCTCAAGGGGATACAAAGGTATTAAGAGCAGCAATAAGCCCCGAATTATCTCAAAAGGGGAAAAAGCAAAAGATTTTGGTGATGAAGCTGTCTATATGGCTAGAGAATTAAAGGCTCTAGTTTGTGTCTGTAAGGATAAATTGAAGGCAGCAAAACTTCTTGTTAAATCTGGTGCTGAAATTATTATTTCTGACGATGGGTTGCAACATTATAGCTTAGCAAGAGACTATGAAATTGCTGTCATCGATTCGTCAAGACTGCTTGGGAATGGTTATTTTCTCCCAGCGGGTCCTTTGAGGGAGAGCATGGATCGCTTGAAAAATGTGGATTTAGTTCTTTTTAATGGACGAAGCAAAGCTAAAGAACTTGTATTAGAAGATACTCCAACTCTTCATTTTAATATTAGGAACAATGAATTAGTGGATCTTAATAATGGCAGCAAACATAAACTTAAAGAACTTAATGTTAATGAAGTTCGAGTACTAGCAGGAATCGGTAACCCTGAAAAATTGTATAGAAAAATTGAGGGCCATGGCATGACAGTCAAGCCTATAATGACTGAAGACCATGGCATGGTTAATTTAGAAAATTATTATGATGAAAAATGTCCACTTCTTATTACTCCTAAAGATGCTGTTAAATACGATGATACTTTCCCTCAAAACACATACCTGCTTCGCCCCGAGATAGAAATAGACACAACCTATCTGACTAAAACTTTTGGCCAATACTTATGAGTTACGCAATAGTAATACCGGCAAGGTATGATTCTAAAAGACTCCCAGGTAAGGCGCTTAAAAATATCAAAGGTAAGCCGATGATACAACGAGTGCATGAAGCTGCTCTTAGCAGCCAAGCATCGGAGATTATTGTTGCAACAGATTCAGCGAAAATAAAAGAAGCTTGTGATCAATTTGGAGCTAAATGTTTAATGACTAATGAGCAACATCGATCTGGGACAGATAGAGTTAATGAGATAGCCGAAATACTTAATTGGCCCAATGAACAGATTATTGTCAACCTACAAGGTGATAATGCGTTGATGCCAAGTGAAAATATAGATCAAGTTGCAAACTTATTGATAGACCAACCTGAATATTCTATTGCAACCCTTGCAACAGCTTTCCTATCAAAAGATGAAGAGCAAGATAGAAATGCGGTGAAGGTGTTTTTTAATACCAAAACAAAAGAAGCAATCGCATTTAAGAGAAATCTTGAACTTATTGAAGATGATTCAATAAATTACTTAAGGCATATAGGAATATATGCCTACAAAAGATCATCTCTGCAACTCTTTAGTAATCACGGCCCATCTTTGGATGAAGAGAAAGAGAAATTAGAGCAGTTGAGAGCTTACACGCTGGGTTTGAAGATTATTGTTGCGGAATCTCGAACTCCACCTGGGCCAGATGTCGATACTCAGGAAGATTTGCAACTAGTCAATTCAATCTATAAGAATAAATAAAGGATGAACGAAGAACCATTACATAAAATCTTATTTGTCTGTATGGGTAATATTTGTAGATCCCCCTCAGCCGAGGGGATTTTATTAAAAAAAGTCCAAGAACAAGGTTTGGAGAATAATTTTCTAATCGATTCATGCGGAACTCACGGTTATCACGAAGGACAGGGACCTGACCAACGATCAATAGAAGCAGCTTTGGAACGAGGAATTGATATAAGAAATCAAATATCAAGACTTGTAGTGAATTCTGATTTTGAAAAATTTGATTATATTATTTCAATGGACCATCGTAATGTGGATACTCTTAAACAAATTTCTGACTCAAAGTATCACCACAAACTGACTTTATTTTTAGACTATACGGATGATAGCGAATACATCGAAGTGCCAGATCCTTATTACGGTGGAGACGACGGATTTGAATTAGTCCTAGATCTTCTCGATAAAGCAGCTGATGGTCTAATACGACAATTAACTGAAGGTTCTTAAGTTAATTTATTTAGGAGGAACTATATCTTCCCACGGTAATACTTTTGTGGTTTTTTCTTTTTTCTTAGAAACACTCTTAGGCGCAGCTTCTTTTTTGGTAGTTTTAGCAGTATCCCTTTTACTTTTCTGATCGACTTTTGAAGCTGCAGGCTTAGCTTGTTTCTGTGAAGGCTTTTTCTTAGGTGATTTATTAACAGCAGTCTTTTTTGGACTTTGTTTTTTTGTCACACTTCTTTTTTTAGCATCACTAGATGACTTGGGTTTACTTTTAGTTGTTTTCGAAGGATTTGTTTTACCTTTAGTAACTTTTCTCTTAGGTTCAGATTTCTTGTTTTTTCTAGGAGAAGCTTGTTTTGTATTCCTTTTTCTTGAGCGATTATTATTCGATCTTTTTTGATTACTTGGCTTTCGTTTCGGCTTAGCTTTCTTCTTTTTTGTTGGCGATTTCTTACTAGGAGCCAACCAAAACTTAATCCGGTCAATAAAATTAGGACCCTTAACCCCTTCGACATCCCAAGCTGTTATGGGTTCAATTCCATTTTGGGACTTAGCGTCAGAAGTGGGCTTATTATTGCTACTATCTTTATTTTCCTGATTCTCAGCAATATTTCTGCTGCTTATCTCAGTGGTTGTTCCGTCTTCACGAACTCTTTTGATGGTGTAATTAACACTTGATGTATCCGGGTTAGCAATAAGTGAAATATCGATCTTCTCTCTTTCTTCGATATCTTTTATCCACTGCCTTTTCTCATTCAAGAGATAATTTGCAGCATCTGAAGGAATATCGGCAATTACACTCTTCGTTTTCTCCTTTCTTGCTTCTTCTCCGACCACTCTTAAGACAGATAAGGCTAATGATTCTGTGCTCCTAACTTTTCCAATTCCGCTACAATTTCCACATATTCGATAAGCGGAGTCATCAAGGGAAGGGCGTAATCTTTGTCGAGACATTTCCATAAGACCGAATCTTGAGATAAACCCAACTGAAACCCTTGCTCTATCCTGTCTGACAGCTGCTCTAAGTGTATTTTCAACAGTTTTCTGATTCTTATAATGTCTCATGTCGATGAAGTCGATAACGATTAGTCCACCCATGTCTCTCAACTTACATTGCCTTGCAATTTCTTCCGCAGCTTCAATATTTGTCTGAAGGGCAGTGGCTTCAATATCAGAGGCTTTGGTTGATTTACCAGAATTAATATCAATCGCCACTAAAGCTTCAGTGTAATCAATCACAACTGTTCCTCCTGACGGCAAAGACACTTCATTTGAGTAGGCGGATTCTATTTGATTCTCAATTTGGAACCGAGTGAAGAGCGGTGTATCTTCAGTGTAGTGTTTTAGTTTCTTTAAGTTTTTAGGTGTAACTTGTTTTATGTACTTTTTAGCGTCATCAAAAGTGTCTTTATCATCAATAATTATTTCACCAATATCATCTTCTAGATGATCCCTCATCGCACGCACGATGAGATTGTTCTCTTGGAAGATCAGTGAAGACGCCTCAACTTTAAGAGCTAACTTCTTTATCGCATCCCATATACCCACAAGATAATTAAGATCCCATTGCAGTTCTATGTCGGATCGACCTACACCTGCTGTTCTAATTATCATGCTACTGCCTTTAGGCACATCCAATTTTGCAAGACTACTAAGTGTTTCTTCTCTCTCTTTGCCGGTTATTTTTCTAGAAATTCCGCCACCTTTAGAACTGTTTGGCATCAGCACAGCAAATCGTCCTGCAAGACTTAAATAGGTTGTTAGAGCTGCCCCTTTAGTGCCGCGTTCTTCTTTAACAACTTGAACCACAATATCCTGGCCCTCTTCAAACAAGTTTTTAATGTTATGTTTTTCTCCAGGTATTGGTTCGGAAAGATAATATTCTCTAGAAATCTCTCTGTAGGGCAAAAACCCGTTTCTTTGTGACCCAAAGTCCACAAAAACTGCATCAAGACTGGGTTCAATTCTAGTTATCTTACCTTTATAGATGTTATTCTTTTTTCGAGTTACAGACGAAAGCTCTATATCTAGGTCGTAAAGCCTTTGTCCATCTACCATGGCGACCCTCAACTCTTCTTGTTGAGTCGCATTGATCAGTATCCTTTTCATAGTTACCTCTATATGTAGGCAACAGGATAGAAATATTTTCCTTCGATTGGTTTCTTGGTTATTACCAAGACGTGTTTATTATTAATCTTAATAAACTTAATGAAACTGTTTTTTCCTTACCAACAAAGATATCTTCTATCAAATTGTCTTTGTTTAAAAATTCTTACCCATTTCGGGTGGTTTTGTGGAACCATTTCCACTTTTTCTTAATTAAAAGTGATTATCTTTCTTAAATAATCAATAATTTAGGTGTGGATTATAGCAGAGTTATTTCTCTTACAACAACAAACAATTAATTATTCATTAAAATTCAATAATTTATGAGCCCTAAAGAACGTAAAAATAAGTTTTTAATCGACGAAAATTCGATAGATATGAGACTAGACAACTATCTTCTTAAGCAAATAAAAGATGTTCCTAAGTCAAAGATTTATAAAATCATCAGAAAGGGAGAAGTTAGAGTTAATTCTAAGAGAATAAAGCCTTTGTATAAGTTAAAAAAGGGCGATCTGATTAGAATTCCACCTAATTTAATTTATGATGAAGGCGCTAAGAAAAAACCAATAAAGCCACACAATCTAGATTGGATTAAAGATATTATTATCCATGAAGATGATGGATTCATGGTCTTGAATAAACCCAGCAGGATGGCAGTCCATGGTGGAAGTGGGAGCAGTCAAGGATTAATTGAGCTCTTAAGATTTCAAAGAGATAACCCAAAAGAAGATTTAGAGCTCGTTCATCGATTAGACAAGGAGACCAGTGGCTGCCTTTTAATCTCGCGAAAAAGATCCAAACTAAGATTGCTGCATCAATATTTTCGAGAAGGGAGTGTAGATAAAACCTACTTGGGTTTATTAATGGGCTCTTTTAAAGAAGATAGTTTTATTGTTGATCAGCCATTAAAAATTCATACCAAAAACAATTTAAGAAAAGCTATTCCAGATAAGGATGGAAAAAAGGCAATTACCAAATTTAAGTTACTAGAAAAGTTTGAGAATTGTGCATTATTTGAGATCAAACCGGTCACTGGTAAAACCCATCAAATTAGAGCACATGCAAGTTTTATCAATAAGCCACTTGCTGGTGATCAAAGATATAATCCGCAGCCGGATATATTATCCCAAAGTGCTGGACTGAAAAGATTGTTTCTCCATGCAACATCAATTTCCTTTCCATCACTTGATGACAGAAAGAGCATGATTACTTTTGAGAGTGAAATAGGGGATGAATTAAGCCAGGTTCTTTTCAAACTAAGGGGTTAATTTTTTTAACAGCCATTGGATTGGTAGACCTATAATGGCCTCAGGGTCTTCTGTTTCTATTTGAGCGACTAATTTCTGGAATAAGTTTGATTCCATCTTCACACCGGCAGTGGTATTAAGACTTTCTTCTGAGTCTAGGTATTCTCTAAGCATTTCATCGTCAAAATCTTTAAATATAACTCTTGTGACGTCAATATATGATTCCTCAAGATCCTTATTTTTATGGATTATTGCAACCCCGGTATAAAAAAGAACCTCTCCGTTTGAGAAAGCCATGATCGTTTTATACGCGTCCTCGTAACTTTTTGGCTTTCCAAGAATATTTCCATTAAAAGAGGCCACTTGGTCTGATCCTATAACTAAAGCATCGGGTTCGCTGAGCGAAATTTTTCTAGCCTTTGAAAGCGCTAACCTCAAAGATAAATCTTTTGCCGATTCTTTTTCTCTGGGTGATTCATCGATATTTGGGCTCTGGGTTTCAAAATTAGGGATATATTTTTTTAATAATCCAGCTCTATATATTGAACTTGAACCAAGAATTATTTGCATAAAATTACTGTTCATTAGTGATTAGCAACCTAAAATAAATTTATTGGTAGAATATTGGTAAATTATATAGTTGCTTAGATGATGTTTAAACAAATATTGAGTTACAGGGAAATACTCGATTTGTCGATAAAGAAAACAAATCTCTGCGAGACATTTTCTGCTAGCAAGTTCTCTAGAGTTTCGGAACTTCTTAATAATTCCGATAACAGCGAATTGAATGTTGTCGAAGTTGATTGTCTGCTAATCCAAAATGAAGCGTTACTGCCTGTTCTCAAGGGTAAGATAGTTCTTAATTTGGATTTGAGTTGTCAACGATGCCTTGGTCAATTAAATTGGACAAATACCATTTCTCTTTATATTGAGTTCGAAGACATCCAATTACAAAAGACAAATCATCATTCACAAATTGATAAGATAGAGATTGATGACGAAGGAATATCAATTGAAAAAATAATAGAAGATGAAATTTTATCAATTATGCCTATGTCAATAATGCATAAAAGTGTTGAATTATGTGAAAATAAGGATACGGTAGGCATGTTTTTGACTACTTCGTCAAATAAGAAAAAAGATAAAACTAAAAATACACCGTTTTCAAACTTATCTGATTTGATTAAGAAGTAAGCATCAGAGACAGTTAGGGAGACTTAAATGGCAGTACAGAAGAAAAGAAAAACCAGATCAAGACGAGATATGAGACGATCTCAGATTAAGGCTAAGAAACCAGAGATTTCTAGTGATCAAAATACCGGAGAGAATCATCTCAGGCATAATATTAGTCCCCAAGGCTTCTATCGAGGCAAGCAAGTTATATTAGTAAAAGATAAAACCAGCTCAGAAGACGAAGAAGAGTAGGGTAATTCCATGAATAAATCAGTAACACTTGCTCTCGATGTGATGAGTGGGGAGAGCGATCCATATGCATCTGTGCAAGCTGCCTTAAAGCTTCTTTCAGTAAACAAGACAATTAATCTTCATTTGTTTGGTAAGGAAGATAAGATTAGAGAATACCTTCCTAAGAAAATTGAAGACAGGCTAAGCATTCATGACACTGATGAAGTGATTACAATGAAGGATTCTCCGATGGATGTTTTAAGAAGAAAGAAACGATCTTCGATGAGATTAGCTGTTGAAATGGTTGCAAATAAAAAGGCGGATGCATGCATTAGCTCTGGAAACACAGGAGCTCTTCTAGCAATTTCAAAATATCTTCTCAAGACAATTCCAAATATAAGCCGGCCAGCTCTTGCCAAATCAATACCCACAATAAAGAGTTTTACCTATATGTTGGATTTAGGAGCCAATTCAAATTGTTCAGCTGAGCAGCTTCTTGAATTCGCTAAGATGGGATCAGTAATTGCAAGAGAAATTAAAAATATTAAAGAACCAAGGATTTGTCTTCTTAATATCGGGCATGAACGGATCAAAGGGCACGAGGTAATTAAGGAAGCCGCAACCTTGTTAGAGCAATCAGATTTAAATTATATCGGTTTCATTGAAGGCAACTATATCGTTGAGGATTATGCTGATGTCGTTGTTACAGATGGCTTTACAGGCAATATTGCAGTTAAGACAATGGAGGGTAGCATAAAGATGCTTAATGGCTTTATAAGCGATGCATTTAATTCTAACCCATACAATAAAACTGCTTCCTTTCTGGCAAAACCTGCAATAAATGAATTTAAAGCTAGAATCGATCCAAGGCGATTCAATGGGGGTTTGTTGCTTGGTTTAAATGGAGTTGTGGTAAAAAGTCATGGAGCTTCGGATTCATTTGGTTTTTATCACGCCTTGCTTTCAGCAATTAATGAAGTAGAAAAAGATATTCTTAAGAAATTAATTTCGGCGTCTTAATGGAGGCGCTTCAATAATGTATTCAAGGATAGAATCTATAGGGAGTTTTTTACCAGAAAAGATCATCACCAACGAAGATCTTGAACAACGTGTAGACACTTCTGATGAATGGATTAGTACACGAACTGGAATTGAGCAAAGGCATATCGCTGATGATAGTCAAGCCACTTCTGATCTTGCCTTAGAAGCTTCACAAGACGCTATAAGAAAGGCAGAAATCAACCCTAAAGAAATCGATCTAATAATTGTTGGTACCTGTACGCCAGATGTTGCAACACCTAATGTGGGTGTATTAATTCAAAAAGAATTAGGTTTAAAGAGTTGCCCAGCATTTAGTGTTGAGGCCGCATGCAGTGGTTTTATTTATGCTTTAAATATTGCCAATAAGTTTATTATTTCAGGTGAATCTAAATGTGCACTTGTTGTCGGGGCTGAAACACTTTCTCGAATTACCGATTGGAACGACAGAAACACTTGTGTCTTATTTGCAGACGGTGGAGGAGCGGCGATATTAAAACCTTCTGAAACACCTGGTATTCTTTATTCTGATATTGGGGCAGACGGTGCCTATTCGGATTTATTGTATGTTCCTTATGGAACTTCAAGAAAACCTCTTTCAGAGAAAGATAATGATTATTTCCTTCATATGAAGGGTAATGAGGTGTTTAAAGTAGCTGTTAAGAAATTAGAATCTATTGCTGTCGATGCTATTAAAAGGAATAATTTGACTGTTGAAAAAATTGATTGGTTTATTCCCCATCAGGCAAACATAAGAATCATCCAAGCAGTTGCCAAGAGATTGAAAATGCCGATGGATAAAGTAATTGTGACTCTGGATAAGCATGGCAACACATCTGCAGCATCAATACCCCTAGCTTTGGATACAGCTATTAGTGATGGAAGAATAAAGAAAGGTGATACAATTCTGCTTCAAAGTTTTGGTGCGGGTTTTACCTGGGGCACAGCCCTTCTAAACTTATAGTAGATCTTACTTCTTGGTATTTTTCTCAGCCAACTCTTCCCAGATTTGATCTGCTGATTTCTCAGTTTCAGTTTCTTGAACCTCTTCTTCAACCACTAACTCTTCCTCTAAATCATCAATTTGATGCTTTAGATGCGAGCAACCGACTAAGAATAAAGCTGAGATTAGAGTTAAAAATGTTTTAGTTTCATTGAGGATTTTCATTAGGTCTCCAGTAAATATATGCTATTGAGTTATTTTCCAACAAAGATTTAAAAAGAGCAATATTTTAACTTTCTCTAAAAACAATTCTTCCTTTTGATAAATCATAAGGACTAATATCAACAATAACTTTGTCCCCTGTTAGGATTCTTATATAGTTCTTTCTCATCTTTCCAGATATGTGTGCAGTTATCATATGACCGTTTTCTAGTTCAACTCTGAAAATAGTATTAGGGAGCGTTTCTTTCACCACTCCATTCATTTGTATTGCTTCTTCTTTAGCCATTGGGTCTAAGTTTAAACGAATATTAACTTAAATTGTCTAAGTATTTTTCCGCATCTAATGCTGCCATGCAACCGCTTCCAGCTGAAGTGACTGCCTGACGATAGATAGGATCGGCCACATCACCGGCTGCAAAGACACCTTCTAAACTTGTTTGTGTTGAGTATCGGTTAGACGATTTGTCTAAGAGGATATAATTTGTTTGATCCATCTCCAATTGTTTTGAGAAAATTTCTGTATTTGGATTATGACCAATTGCAATAAATACGCCTTTAACTTCGATAGAGCTATTTTTATTGTTATTAACACTTTTAACAATAACTCCGTTGACTTCATTGCCATCTCCTAATACTTCATCCAAAGTGTGACTCCATAGCAAATCGATATTCCCTTCCTCTCCTGTTTTTTCAAAAAGTTTGTCTTGTAACATTTTTTCTGCTCGTAACTCATCTCTTCGATGAATCAGCGTTACCTTGTTGGCGATATTTGAGAGATAAATGGCTTCTTCAACAGCAACATTTCCACCGCCAACAACCACCACATCTTGATCTTTATAAAAGAAACCATCACAAGTAGCGCACGCAGATACTCCTCGTCCTTTATATTTCTCTTCACTATCAAGTCCTAAATACTTTGCTGTAGAGCCTGTTGCAATAATCAATGCATCACAAGAGTATGTCTCGCTTCCCCCATAGAGTTTGTAGGGTTTGCTTGACAGATCAGATTTTTCGATGTGGTCATAAATTATTTCAGTTTCAAATTTTTCGGCATGCTTTAACATTCTTTCCATCAAGGCTGGGCCCATAAGATCATCGGGATCCCCAGGCCAATTTTCAACTTCAGTAGTTGTCATCAGCTGACCTCCAGGCTCAGCACCAGTGATAAGTGTTGGTTTTAAGTTTGCTCTAGCGGCATAGACTGCCGCGCTGTATCCAGCCGGACCTGCTCCTAGAATTATTAATTTTCTGTGTTTACTTTTTGTCATTTAGAAAAGTGTGTTGTTAGATTTTCCATAAAGAATCATAATATTGCAAACAACAATCAAAAATGAATATTAAAACTATATACTACAAAGTGTTTTAAAGGATTATTATTTCAATCGATAGATTTAAAAAATTAGTCAATAAGATCACAATTCTCAGGGAATCGGTGGCTATAGTTCTTTTTTCCTTATCATTAATTCTTTTTATCTCCCTATTTAGTTTTGACCCAAATGATCCAGGGTTTAATACCACGGGCAATAAGGAGATTAATAATTTCATTGGCTTAATGGGCGCGTATTTCTCAAGTACTTCATTTGTTTTCTTTGGGGTTGCAAGCTACTTCATTCCACTGTTATTTATTTCCCTTGCTCTATCAGTTATTCAAGGAAAAGAGACAAAAACAAGCAAAGAAATCTTAGTTGTAAAGCTTGTAGCTTTTATTCTTATTCTGGTAAGTACATGCAGTGTTTCATCAATTCATTTCCTAATTGAATGGATGCCTGAGGGCAGCGGAGGCATTTTAGGTTTAATGATTGCCTCTTCTTTCATTCAACTTCTCGACGTGATTGGGACCACCTTATTAATGTTAGCTCTGTGGTTTTCTTTTTTGCCTTTATTTCTTGGTTTTTCTTGGGTAAAAGTTATCGATTTTCTCGGGTCATCAGTAATAAATATTTCTAACTATATTTACCTAAGTCTCAAGTCATTAATTTCATACATGAAAGACCATGCGGCTGATAAGAAAGCAAAAAAGGTTGAGATTAAAACAGTCGACAAAAAGGCTAAAGCGACAACTGTAAAAGAAAAGAGCGTAGAAAACTCAAAACCAAAAATAGAAAAAGTTTTACCGCCTATTGAGGAAGGCAAAAAAGCTTCGAAGGAAAGGCAGACTAAATTATTTGATGAATCCTCCGAATCTTTGATACCAAGTTTGGATCTTCTCGATGAAGCGAGTAATGAAAAGTATGGAAACTCAGAAGAATCCCTAGAGGCTTTATCGAGATTACTTGAGCTAAAGCTCAAAGATTTTGGAATTGATGCAACGGTTGAAGAGGTATTGCCTGGCCCTATAGTTACAAGATTTGAAATCAATCCAGCGCCTGGCGTCAAAGTTAATCAAATTAATAACCTCTCAAAAGATTTAGCCAGATCACTTTCTGTTTCAAGCGTTAGGATCGTGGAAGTTATTCAGGGTAAATCATTTATTGGTATAGAGATTCCTAACGAAAAAAGGGCATTAGTTGTTCTCGGAGAGATACTAAGATCAAAAACTTTTGAAGAAGTAACTTCTCCATTATCAATTGCCTTAGGGAAAGATATTGCCGGGAATCCGATTGTCGCTGATTTACAAAAAATGCCTCACTTATTGATTGCTGGGACAACTGGATCAGGAAAATCAGTTGGTATTAATGCCATGATCATCAGTCTTCTATACAAATCAACACCCAAAGATGTGAGGATGATTCTGATTGATCCAAAAATGCTTGAATTATCTGTTTATGGAGGTATTCCTCATCTTTTATGTCCCGTCGTTACTGACATGAGAGAAGCTGCTAATGCACTTCGTTGGTGTGTTTTAGAAATGGAGAGACGCTACAAGTTAATGTCTGCATTAAAAGTAAGAAATCTAAAAGGTATGAATGTGAAAATTGAGGAAGCAATTAAATCAGGTGAACCTATTAAGGATCCTCTCTTCGATATTGATAAAGCATTAAATGAAGGGGAGAGTATAGAAGCCCCAGATCTCGAGCCATTGCCCAACCTTGTAGTAGTGGTAGACGAGCTAGCTGATATGATGTTAACGGTCGGAAAAAAAGTTGAACAACTCATTTCCCGACTAGCAGCAAAAGCTCGTGCATCAGGCATTCATATGATTATTGCGACTCAGAGACCTTCTGTGGATGTAATTACAGGGTTAATAAAAGCAAACATTCCAGCAAGAATTGCTTTTCAGGTTTCAGCGAAAGTCGATTCGAGGACCATTTTAGATCAAATGGGCGCAGAGAATCTTCTGGGTAATGGCGATATGCTCTACATAGCACCTGCTTCTTCAACTCCAATTAGGGTTCATGGGGCTTTCGTTTCAGATGAAGAGGTAAATCGTGTTTCATCCGATCTTCAATCAAGATCCCAGCCAATTTTTGTCGATGAGGTTACATCGGGGCAGGGGGGAGAGTTTTCTTCTGAAGATCAAAATACTAACAATGGAGATAGTGAAACAGACCCTCTTTTTGATGAAGCTGTCAAATTGGTTACTGAATCAAGAAACGCTTCTATTTCTTCTGTGCAAAGAAAATTAAGAATTGGCTATAACCGTGCAGCTAGGATAGTCGAAAAGATGGAAGAAATAGGAATAGTTGGAGAACTTGAATCCAATGGAAAGAGAGAAGTTCTTGCGCCCCCACCACCAGAAGACTAATAAAGATCAGATGATTTTTAGCTTATTTAGACCTCTTTTGATCGTCTTATTATTTATCCCAAGTTCTGTTACAAGTGAAGATTTTGATCCGATAAATTATCTAAATGCAATTCAGACTATTAGAGCTGAATTTATACAACGGCAAGGATCTTCCCAAATAAACCAACAGGTATCCGGTGAAGTTTTTATAAGGAAGCCAAATCAACTTCTTTGGAACATGGAAAGTCCCAACCAGAAAACAGTCCTTATAAATGAAAATACTATTACTTATTTTGATGCCGATTTAGAGCAAGTAGTGATCTCAGATTACCTAGAAGAGAATCAGGTTTCTTGGGTTAATCTATTTTTGGATGGTTCCTTAATAGAATCATCTTATACATTCAATGAGAAGAAATTAAACAATGGAGAAACACACATCAGATTTGATGATATGAAGGGGGATTATGAAAGTGTTACTTTGATTTTTAAGTCTGGACTTATACAGGGTATTAATCTCTTTGATAAAAACGCCAATTCAATAAGTATCGAATTTACTGAAATTGAGATAAACAAAAAATTTTCGGATAATTTATTCAATTATCAATTCCCATCTTCCGCAGATGTTATCGACCAAAGACAATGAGAGATTTTATAGAATCACTGCCAAAATACACCCAATCGTTGATCACCTTATTGTTGCTATTGGGGCTAGCATTATTGCATTTTATCACCCCACCCACACTTGCTATAAAGCCAGTATTTGGCGCTGATAAAATTGCCCATTGCCTTATATTTTTTTTAGTCACTTCTTGGTCTTGTATTGTCTATAGCGGAAACAGAATTCGGCAATTCGCTGTCTTCTTAATCTTATACGGTCTTGGCTTGGAACTAATACAAATGACGTTGATTCCATACAGAAGCTTTGAATGGATGGATTGGGTCTTTGATGTGTCGGGAATACTCCTTGGTTTGTTTACTTTCACCAAACGGCTATAATTATTTCTATACCAGAAGATTCAATAACTAAAAATGCTAGATCCTAAGTTAATTAGAAATGAAACTGAAAAAGTTTCAAAGAATTTGATCAAAAGACAAAATGATTTTGATCTTGCTAATTTTATTCATAGAGAAGAATCATCAAGGGAAATTCAGACTGAAATAGAAACACTAAGATCCAAGAAGAATAAGTTAAGCAAAGAAATTGGCAAAGCTGATATAGATCAAGCCTTAAAGCAAGAGGCCATAGAAGAGGTCAATACAATCAATAAATCTCTTAAAGACTCAGAGTTAAAATTTGAACAGATATCCACGGACGTTAAGAAAATGTCTTTAGAGTTACCAAACCTTCTCCATGAATCTGTCCCTGAAGGAAAAGATGAAAACGACAATGTCGAAATTAGGAAGTGTGGTGAACCTAAAGATTTCAGCTTTGAACCTAAGGACCATACCGAATTAGGCGAGCTTAATGGGCTTATAGATTTTGAATCAGCATCTAAGATCTCTGGTTCAAGATTTGCTGTAATGAGTGATGATTATGCGCTTCTTCATCGAGCCTTAATTCACTTTATGTTAGATGTGCAAACAAATGAGAACGGTTATATAGAGCATTATGTTCCAAGTATAGTTAAATCTGAATCTTTGGTAGGTACAGGCCAACTGCCTAAGTTTGCGGATGATCAGTATAAGATTGAGAACGAACAAGACCTTTATCTTATTCCTACAGCAGAAGTTCCTCTTACAAACTTAGTTCGTGAATCTATTATTGACCCTAGCCACCTTCCAATGAAAATGGCTGCACATACTCCATGTTATCGTCAGGAAGCCGGATCCTACGGTCAAGACACTAGAGGTATGATACGTCAACATCAATTTGAAAAAGTGGAGCTTGTTCATATTGTTAAACCAGATGAATCCTATGACGCTCTAGAGGAATTGACATCAAATGCAGAATCAATTCTTCTAAAATTGAATCTACCTTATCGTGTGATGGTTTTATGCTCGTCAGATACAGGATTCTCAGCAGCTAAAACCTATGATATTGAAGTCTGGATTCCTTCGCAGAAGAAATATCGGGAGATCTCTTCTTGTAGTAACTGTGAATCTTTTCAAGCCAGAAGGATGAAAGCCAGATATAAGAACGAAGACAGCGGACAGAATGATTATGTTCATACTCTAAATGGATCTGGTCTAGCAGTGGGTAGAACATTTATTGCAATCCTAGAGAACTATCAGAATGAAGATGGATCGGTTACCGTTCCTGAGGTCTTGAGAAAATATATGAATAACAAAGAATTGATTTAATTATTTCTTCTTTGGTTCGTCTTTAATATGAATATCTCTTTGAGGAAAAGGAATAGTAATACCTTCCTTGCTAAAGATCTTATTAATTTCAAAATTTAAGTCACTCAAGACATCGTATCGCTTCTTGATATCAAGAATTCTTACTCTGAGCTGAAAGTCGAGTGAGCTATCACCAAAGCCCATAAACAGGGCCTTGGGTGGAGAGGCTCTGCCGTCAGTGATAACTTCATCGTGATCAGAGGATACCTTTTCAAGTATTTCTTTGACTTTCTCGACATCGCTTCCATAAGCAACTCCAATTTCAATAATTATTCGACCGTAAGGATTATGTAATACCCAATTTGTTACGCGTCCCGATATTAATTCTGAATTTGGTATAAGCATGTCTTGGTTATCAAGAGTTTCTATCTCAGTGGCTCTAATGCTGATTTTCTTAACGTAGCCCTCTACATCGCCAACAGACACAAAATCACCCGCCTTTATAGGTCGCTCAAAAAGAAGAATAATCCCTGAGATAAAGTTGTTAGCAATTGATTGAAGACCAAAACCTATTCCGACTGAAAGCGCACCTGCGACGACTGCAAGTCCCGTTATATTAACCCCACCTATTGATAGTCCCACTAATAGAGAAATTGTAAAACCTGTGTAACCGACGATAGTAACCAACGCATCTCTTGCTCCCCTGTCCGAGGTGATTTGTCTTAACCATCGACGATCGATCCATCGTTTAATCCATCCAGTTACTGCAGTTAGGATTGCAAAGGCTATTATTCCAGCAATGATATTAGACGGAATAATTCGAATATCCCCCATAGGAATACCATCGGTAGCATAAGATGAGATTGTTCCGAGGACCGTTCCCGTTGGATCCCAAGTTCTAAATAAAACTGTGATGAACGTGATCCAAAAAACAGCATCGAAGAACAATTGATAAATAGCTAACCTTGATTTAGCAGTGACTCTGGTAAGGTTGAAGAAGTTTCTAATTCTAACTCCTGCAACGCTTGTGCTGTTATTCAGCCATTCGATAGATGATTCGTTTAATTCTAATAATGACCAAAGAATATATGCCGACATCATGGTGATCATAAATCCAGTTAGAACAAAGCTTGATAGGTTATGGAATCCCGATAGTTCAGCCAGAAAACTAATTCCTAAAGCGGAATAGCCTAAGAATTTCAAGATGCCATATTGACCATCTGATGCAAAAACCTCTGTGACAGAATTAAGTATTGAGATCATGGATATTATCAAGACACCGACAATACTTATTCTCATAAAAGATTGTTCCGAAGCTATATCACTAGTTAACCAATCGGGACCAAAAACAATGTAACTTAGCACTAATATCAAGGTGAGGAAGCGAAGTTTTTGTTTTAGTTTGTTTGCTTTTTCGATCTTATTTTCACCTTCAATAGATGCAGGCGAGAAAGCCCCGGTAACCAAGTTTATAAATACGTAAGCTAATGAAGCTAGGAAAGGGCTGAATGCTAACCTCACTATCCAAGATTCTGCAGCATTAACAGATAATGTGGTGCTGATAGCTGCAGCTATTCCTAAAGAGCCAAATAAAACCGGTGCTTGTACTCTGCCAAATGGTTTAAATAATGATCTTAAATTAAGTATTAGTTCTCGGTTTAAGCTTTTAAATATGTCGTAGTATTGGATTTTTTTAATTTGGTCACCGATAAAGAAACCAAAGCTAAAACCCAATATCAGAAATAACACCAGAAAAACCAGACTTTGTGAATTAATTCTTTCGAGAGCATTATCAAGGAACAATTCTGGTAATTGTGTGATTTGATTGGGTAGTGTTGCGATAGCTTCAAGAATATTTGTGCCTTTTTCGCTCAGAAGCTCTGTCGTTAATTCATTGAGTAATTTATTGGAGAGATCAATGATTCGTGATGATCTAACGACAGTGAGCGAACAGTTTTTTAGTTTTGCATCTTCTTTCGTTAATCTATTTCTAGCATCGGAGAGCCGTTCATAAATCTCTATATCAACTTCAGGATTGATCTGTTCTAAAGCCTCAACTTCTAACTTGAGTGTTTCTACCTGGGGCTCAATTTCATCCACACAACTAAGTGCCTCTGCCCTTAAAGCAACCGATCGCTCTCTAACATCTTTGATACTACGTTCATTGATATCTTGACCATCAAGCTTATCTTGAAGGATTGAAAGCTCTGCTATTGCATCATTGGCTTCAAATTGAGACTGGACAGGGGCGCTAATCGATAAAATAAATACACTGATCAACATAACCAGAGATTTTATTTGACGATAGTTTTTCACTGAGTTAAGAATCTATTTGATAACTGTCTCATATATATGCAAAATTCTATCATGCAATCCTTGTTGTTATTAAAAAATTTATGAATCGTATATTTGCTATTACTGGTACTGGGGCTGAGAAAAATCCCAAGGTTGAACCTATTGATATTTTTTGGAGCAAGGCGATAGACGAAATACCTTCACTTGCTCAGGACCATCAAATACGATCAATAGGCATTGACGAAGAGACCACAGGCTTGATTATAGATTTCATAAAAGGCGGCGAAAAAGTTGGAACCTTCTCACTTCCATGGATTATGGAGTCAGAAAATCTACCAATGACTAAGAAAGGTTTGCCTATCATTCTTTTGGCCTATGACGGTAAACCAGAATTGATTGTTCAGGTCACTGAAATAATTGAGACCACCTTTGGTCAGATAGATTCCGACATTACAAGTATTGATGGTCCTCCAGTCAGAGATCCAGAAGTATGGATTCCTTTACATCGAGACTATTGGAATGGAATCCTGGCAGAATATAACAGAGTATGTTCAGATGACATGCCGGTTATAGTAGAGAGATTTAAATTAGTTTATCCCCTTGAAGGACATGAATAATACATTAGTTTTTGTCAACTACTCTGATATAATCTTTTTAAAAATTAGGGACAACTATGAATATTTCTGAGTTTTTGAAATCATCTTTTTTAATACTAGCTTGTATCTTTCTAGCGAGATTTGTTTTCCCAGCTAATTTTACTCCAATACTCGCAATGGCCGTTTTTATGCCTTTTTTAACTCAGAACAAATCACTTCAACTGGTTCTTCCTGTTTCTATATTACTTTTATCTGATTTGATTCTTGGCTTTTATGGGCAGACCATGATTTTTGTCTACGGGACAATGATTTTAGTAGGCTTTGTATCTCGTCTTATACATAAACAAAATTTCTCCTCTTTATTAACCTCTGCTGTAGCAAGTGTTCTTATTTGGCATTTAGTGGTGAACTTTGGAGTCTATATCAACGGTCTTGGTGCCGTTTCACTAGCTCAAACCTATGTCTTAGCTATCCCTTTTGATTTAAGATTAATGGCCAGCACAATTGTCTTTGCAGGAGTGTTCTTTGCAGGATGGCAAATGGTCCAAAGATACCTGCCTCTTAGTCGGGAACATTAGATCCCTTATATTCTTTCACCCAAGAGCTTGCCGTAAGTCAGTGCTGGAGTGACTCCCATGCCATTGACGTAGGCATTACCTGAAGTTGCACCAAAGCCAATAACTTCACCGATGGCATAAAGATTTTTAATTGGTTCTCCTGATGGCTTTGTAACTTCAAAATTTCCGTTAACACCCAGTCCAGCAAATGAGCATAAACTCCACCCACTCATTCTTATTGAATAGAATGGACCTTTTTCCAAAGGTAACGGACGGTGTTGCCGACCAAGAGTATCTGCACGATTATTATTGAGATTGTTATTGTATTCCTCGATGGTTGATTCAAGATTCATTGGGTGTAGGCCAGTTTTTATAGCCAGATCCCTAAGACTGTTAGCGCTTTTAAACATGACATGGTTATTCGATTCATCCATGATTCTTTTATTAGGCCAGTCATAGATTATCTCTGGCATTTCATCGAGCATTCTTTGATCGAGGATAGTCCAATGTCTATGAGCAGGCTGCTCACCAATTCTATGTTCGATATAATCAATGCTTTCGTGGTCTTCTTTTACAAACCTTTTACCCGCTGAGTTGACGAGAATTTCCCAAGGTAATCTCTCCATAACATTTCTTGCTACACCGTAGGGTGTGGAAGGTACTTTGTCATCCGAGAGAATCATTCCATACAATGGTGAGTATTTCTCTCCACCTCTAAGATAACCTCCGACCGATTGACCCAGAATCAATCCAGCACCCTGACTCTGAGGGTAGGCCATTTGACAATAGAGAGGCACTCCATGTAACTCCTCATATAGCCTTGGGTTTGAAGCGCATCCTCCAGAGGCGAGAATAACTTTTTCACTTCTATACTCAAGAATTTTGCCTTGCTTATTTTCAACTACCACGCCTTTGATCTTCCCATCAGGTGACTGGATAAGATCATTCGCACTGGTTTCTAGGAGAACTGTAATAGAACCCTTGCTAATTTCTTGTTCTACTAATGGTTTTAGAACATTCAAGATAGCAATACCTCCACCCCATGGACTTGTAGTTCCTTTAGGACCTTGCTGATATCTCGCTACAGAAAAAGCATCGTGAGCCATTTTTTTAACAGGGTGATTTTCAAAAATCGTGTAACCATTTTTTGCTAGCCAGTTGATTGTTGGACCCGCATTATCAACAAGAACCCTGGTAAGGATTGGATCAGAAGAATTGTTATTAATTCTCATAATGTCCTCATAATGTTGATCGGGAGAATCTTTAATACCTTTTCTTTCTTGGAAAACAGTTCCTGCTCCTGAAATTTGACCTGTTGAGACAAATAAAGTGCCACCGATCACTGAGGCTTTTTCAATAACTAAAACTTTAAGGCCACGTTTAGCAGCAAAGATGGCTGCTGGGAGTCCGGCTGTGCCTCCACCGACCACAATCACATCCCAATGATCATTAGCTAAGGCTGCTTGATAAGGGTAGGGCAGAACTGCAGCAGATAGCAGTCCGGTGCTGTATTTAACAAAATCTCTTTTAGTTAGTCGCAGGTTGTTCACTAGGGTCACTATTTGTATTTGAATCAATAACAGGTTCATCTGCAACTGAAACAACTTCTTTTTCTTTGAAGTCAACAAAAATAGGAGAGGACCATGCTCTATGGCCACCGGGACCTAGACACTGATCAGTGTAATCTAGGCGGTAATCAGCATGACAAGGCTCAACCGAAATTGGATTGCCATCAGCATCAAACTTTGTCCTCAAGTTAGCACCATTAACTAATGGAGTATCTTCTTCAATAACTCTTGCATAGTAAACGGTGTCTCTTGAATTCGCTGCAAATTCATCGTCACTAAACTCCACAGTGCATTCAGCACTCTCAGGATTGCATGGAAAGCTTTTCCATATATCTTCAATGAGATTAATAGGGTCTTCATCGGAGTTAATCTGAGGCTTAATACGAATGATTTCAATTCGTTCTAAGCGGTACCGTTCATCAGAGGGGTTGTAACATTCATTATCAGCCATTTTTTCCAGTCGTCTGACTGTTAAGGCTTCCTTAACGTAATCAGGGCAACCCGGTAATTGCTTAAATGATCCCATCGCTTTTACTCTGAATGTTGGGTTATTAGACTGTTGTGTAGCAGAACCCATCGGTAAGACACTGTTTTGATTAATCAAATCAAACCAGACTAGGATCCTATGACCAGTGGTTGCAAACACCTCTTTTCTTTTCATGGCTTGCCAAATTGAATCTCGATCACGTCCTTCTGAATGCACTGCCATTAATCCACCAAGAGTGAAAAAACTCATTTGTCGTTCGGTATCAATAA
>CAZLQT010000003.1:0-33062 GCA_964561815.1 uncultured Woeseia sp. | reverse complement strand
CTGGAATTTTTCCAGAAAATGCTGAAATTAATATGCAATAAAAGTATTATTATTTTGCTAAATAATAAATTAAATAAGTTTTATAGATTAGCAAGATTTCAAAGATCATTAGGAAGAGACCAAAGATTTTTTGTTCGTAACCTGATGTAAAAAAATTAGGAGTTATTATGAGTTATCGACTAGGCGTTGATGTTGGGGGGACCTTCACTGACCTTCTTTTAATTAATGAAAAAACAGGCACGATGTGGACTGCTAAAGTCCCTAGCACTCCAGAAGATTCATCTATAGGTGTATTTAATGGGATTAATAAAGTTTGTAAGAATGCCAGAGTAGAGCCATCAAAGATTACCTCTGTAATGCACGGAACTACCGTAGCAACCAACACTATACTCACGGGCACAGGAGCCAAAGTAGGTTTGATAACTACAAAAGGTTATAGACAAGTACTACAAATTGCTCGTTCCTTTGTCCCAGGTGGATTAGGGGGTTGGGTAATTTACAACAAAAGTGATCCTTTAGCTCCTCTTTCATTAACCATTGAAGCTGATGAGAGAATTTCTGCAAGAGGTGAAGTTTTATCAAAGCTTAAAGTTGGTCAACTGGCTAAAGATATTAAAGAATTATCCAACAAAGGCGTCGAGGCAATTACGGTCTCGCTAATTAATTCTTTTGCAAACGATAAGCATGAGAAACAAATTAGAAGCGTCATTAGAAAGAAAAAACTTCTACCCAAAGTACCAGTGTCTTTATCTTCTGAAGTTGTGCCAGAAATGCAAGAGTATGAGCGAACAATTACCACGGTTGCAAACTCTTATGTCAGACCAAAGGTGGCGGAGTACGTCAAAAATCTTCAAAAAGGCCTAAAAAGAAGAATGAAAGATGTGAAACTTCGCATTTTAAGATCAGACGGTGGATTGGCCTCAGCAAAAGCCTCTTCAGATTCTCCTGTTAATCTACTCATGAGTGGTCCAGCAGGTGGAGTGTCTGGTGCTATTTGGATAGCTAAACAGGCAGGATTTGAGAATCTAATGACATTTGATATGGGCGGAACCTCAACAGATGTATCTTTGGTTAAGAACGGAGTTGCTGAACAAACCAGAGAAACCTCCGTTGGTGATGTCACTGTAAGAGCATCATCGGTCGATGTAAGAACTGTCGGAGCAGGGGGCGGTTCAATCGCTCATGTTCCAGAATTAACCGGTGCACTTAGAGTTGGGCCGCAAAGTGCTGGAGCAGCACCTGGCCCAGCATCCTATGATAAAGGCGGGACAGAACCAACAGTAACTGATGCTAATGTTGTACTAGGATATATACCTGCTGAACATGTAGCCTTAGGTGGAGACAAGGACTGGAAAATCAGAAAAGACTTAGCAGAAGAATCAATCAAACCCGTCGCAAAAGCACTTGGCTTATCTGTGAAACAGACAGCAGCTGGTATTGTTGATATCGTTAATGAAAATATGTACGGAGCGTTAAGATTAGTCTCTGTCGAAAAAGGCTATGACCCTAGGGATTTTGCATTAATTGGTTTCGGAGGTGCTGGACCTCTACACGCTAATGCTTTGGGGAAACTTACTAGTTCATGGCCAGTTATCATTCCACCAGGTCCAGGCGTACTATGTGCCTATGGAGATGTATCAACCAATATTCAAGATGAATCATCTATGTCCTTCATAAGAAGATTCTCACACACGAATAAGAAAGAGGTTGTTAAAATTTTTGAGGACTTAGCCAAGAAAGCATCTAAAACACTGGATGCTGAAGGCGTTTCTAAAAGCAAGAGAACCACTTCTTATCAGGTCGATCTTAGGTATCTCGGTCAAGGTCTAACAATTAATGTGGACTTTGAATTATCCGAACTTAAGAAAAAAGGACTGGATGCAATTGGAGACAAATTTGATGTATTGCATGAACAATTGTTTACCTTCTCTTTAGATGAAGAGAAAGAACTTGTTAATTTAAGAGCAGTGGTCAAAGACCAAGCGCTATCTCTAAAAGCTCCATCTGTAAAGAAAGGTGGGCCTAAACCATCAAAAGATTCTGTCATCGATGATGAGGCAAAAGTCTTTATGGATGGAAAAAATCAAAAAGCCACGATCTATGATCGTTCTAAACTAAAATTCGGAAATGTTATCAAAGGTCCTGCCATTGTAATGGAGATGGACTCAACGACTGTTATCCTCTCAAAACACAGAGGTAAAGTAGATAAATTTGGCAACATACTAATTACGCCACAAGGTTAAGGGAGTCAACATGCCTGCAAAAATAGTACAAAAAAATAATAAAAAATTTAAACGAGTAAAGCTAGACCCGATTACCCTTGATGTAATTGAGAATTCAATGTTTTCTGCACGATGGGAAATGGACGCAGTCCTATTCAGAACAGCCATGTCACCGGGTATCCGTGAACAGGGTGATGAGTTCCCAATGATTGCAAACTTAGACGGAAAGATGGTAGTTGGACAGTTTGGTAGCTTTATTCATGGCTTTAAAGAAGCTTTTGATGGAACCATTGAAGAAGGTGATATGTTCTTAACAAATGACCCTTACTCTTGTAATGGTGCTGTTAGTCATGCTAATGACTGGCTACTTTTAAGACCTATCTTTAAAGATGGACGACTTATTGCTTATGCAGCGATGTTTGGTCATATGACAGATGTTGGCGGGAAAGTCCCTGGCAGTTTGCCAACCGATGCTACCCAAATATTTGAAGAAGGGGTTAGAGTACCTCCGACAAAAATATACAAAAATGATGAATTACAAGAGGAGATTCTAAACATCATCTTGCATAATTGTCGACTTCCAATCTGGAATAAAAGTGATTTCAATGCAATTGTAGCCTCAATAAGAACTGCTGAGAAACGCGTTATTGAAATGGCTAATCGTTTTGGAGATGATATTTTTTACTCAGCTCTGGAAGATTTACTTGATAGAAATAAAAAAGCTATGGGTAAACTTATCATGAACACAGTTCCAACAGAGAAACAATATTTCGAAGATTACATTTGTGATGACGGTCTAGAAATGGGCCCATATAGAATCAAGTGTGCAATGTGGAGAGAGGGCAAGAAAGTCATCTTTGATTTCGAAGGAACAGATCCACAATCAATAAGTTCTGTGAATTTTTTCTTGAATGAAGAAATGTTCAAAATGTTCTGTGGTGTTTATATGATTATGGTTTTTGATCCTGCCATTATGTTTAATGACGGCTTCTATGACTTGATGGAGGTTAAAATTCCTGAAGGGACACTGCTGAAACCAAACTATCCTGCTGCTTTATCATGCAGAACGCATGCTTTGGGAAGGATCTTTGATGTATTAGGCGGACTTCTAGGTCAAGGAGCTCCAGAATTCTTATGCGGCGCAGGATTCTCAGACAGTCCTCATTTAATGTATTCAGGATATGATAAAAACGGTGAATGGTATCAACTCTATATGATTGGTTTTGGTGGCGTTCCTGGTAAACCTATGGGTGATGGTCCAGACGGACACTCATTATGGCCAAGCTTTACTAACGTCCCGAATGAATTCTTAGAAAGTTACTTCCCATTAGTGATTGAAGAATACTATACCGTCCCAGATAGTGGAGGGGCAGGCTACAACAGAGGAGGGAATGCTCTGTGTACAACTTATAAATTCTTGGAACCGGGCGAAGTCTCCATTCATGACGATAGATGGTTGACCTATCCTTGGGGAGTAAACGGTGGCCTTCCTGGAGAACGAAGCACAAAAACACTCGTTAGAAAAAACGGTGAAACTGAACTTCTCCAATCTAAATGTGACAGAATTGCAGTCGAAGAAGGTGATAAACTTTATCACGTTACATGGGGTGGAGGAGGCTGTGGAGATCCTTTCACTAGAGAGCCTGAAAGAGTTCAGTTTGATGTAGATGCTGGTCTTGTTACTAGAGAAGGTGCCAAAGAAAATTACGGCGTCGTTTTAAGAAAAGACTTGAGTATCAATAAAGGTGCTACCGTTAAACTTAGAGCTGAGAAATCAAAAGCCAGAGGCAAAGTTAAGCTATTTGATAAAGGCTTCTCATCAATCAAAGAATTGAAGGCAAGATGCAAAGATGAGACAGGGCTAGAGGCACCCGCTGATCCTAAATTCCAGAAATGGATGACTGCTTCTTAAAAAACTGCTGTAGCTACTCAAAGCAATAGTAATTTATATCACTCTTTGTGATTATGGATATGCACGTCTGATTGAGGGTAGGGAATTGAAATCCCTTCTTTATCAAAGCGTTTCTTAACTTCTTCCAAGAGTGAGTAATAGACAGGAAGATAGTCTGTTCTTTTAACCCAAGGTCTAAAGATAAAGTTCACACTACTGTCAGCAAGTTCTGCTACTGCAATTTGAGGTTTTGGATCTTTAAGAATTCTTTTTTCCTTTTTTAGAATGCCTTCTAAGACAGACCTAACTTTGTCTATATCGTCTTCATAACTGCAACTAATGATAAGGTCAACCCGTCTTGTATCCTGATCTGAGTAATTAACAATACTACCGTTCATTATACTTCCGTTGGGCACAACCACGATTTTATTGTCTGGCGTTTTAAGAACTGTAGAGAAGATTTGTATATCCTTGACCGTGCCGGCATGATTTCCAGCTTCAATATAATCACCTACCTTGTAAGGCCTATAGATTACAATAAGTATTCCAGCAGCAAAATTCGCTAACGAGCCCTGGAGTGCAAGACCTATTGCTAATCCAGCTGCACCGAGTACAGCAATAATTGAAGTTGTCTCAATTCCAAGCTGATTAATTGCAGCAATGAAAACTAAGATCATCAAAAGGGTATTTAATAAGTTAGTAACAAATATACGAACAGTGTCTTCAACATTTGATTTTTCAAGAGCGACTGTGATTAACCTTAGTACGAGCTTAACTAGCTGTCGGCCAATAATAAGAATTACCAAGGCAAGCAAGAGACTAATGCCTATAGAACTCCCGATCTCAATCAAAGAGTTCATCATATCTTTTGTAAGTCCTGTTTCCATTTATCTATACTCTAGCTTTAGCATGATAATCACTATTAGGCATAAGATCTATGGCTAAAGACATTCTATTAGTCATATTAAAAAAAGAAGCAACCGCAGAGATATCCCAAATATCTTGATCACTAAATCCATTTCCTCTTAATGTTTCTCTATCTCCCTCAGTAATTTTTTCAGGAGATTCAGATAGTTTCCAAGTGAAATCAAGCATGGCCCGATGACGCTCTGATAATTCTGCTGATCGATAGTTCATCACAAGTAACTCACCCAAGATCGGGTCATCAGACATATTTCTAACAGCTGCTCCATGAGCTACGAGACAATAGTAACAATGATTATAAGAAGAGACGACCACCGCTATCATTTCTCTTTCAAGTTTTGTTAAACCAGATTCATTCAACATTAAATTATTATAAAACCCCATAAAGTGATCGAGTTTAGCCTCATCATGTGCATAAGCGAGAAGCACGTTAGGTACAAATCCTAGTTTCTCTCTGCATAGGTTAAAATAGTCTTGAGTTTCTTGTTTTAAACTTGTGGTATCAATATTCTGGGTGACGCTTAAGGCACTTAAGTGTTTAGGCTGTGTCATTTTTTTTCCTCATTTAAGTATCATCATTAAATATTATTTCTTGATATTATTATACTGATACCAATTACTTAAAGGAGAATATAATGCCAACCGTTTTTGTTACAGGTGCCAATAGGGGACTTGGTTACGAACATGTAAAACAATATGCTGCAAAGGGCTGGAAAGTAATTGCTTGTGCCAGGAATCCTGAACAAGCCAAAGAGTTAAAAGAACTAAAAGATACATTTGGTGAGGACTTCATTATTGAGCAGCTTGAAGTTGTAGATCATAATCGAATTGAAGAATTAGCTGAAAAGTACAGAGACACAGCTATCGATATACTTATTAATAATGCTGGAACAACAGGACCTATGGGTGTCCCAGGTGCAATGGGGTATCAAAAAATAGACAGTATGGATTATCAGATTTGGAGAGATATTCTAGAAGTTAATCTGCTCTCGCCCTTTAAAATTGCAACAGCCTTCCGTGATCATATAGCTAACAGCAAAAAAAAGATTCTTATTATGATGTCCAGCGATTTGGGTTCTGTAGAGCAGAATACCTTTGGTGGCTTTTACTCATACCGTGCGAGCAAGTCAGCCTTAAACATCATCTCAAAGGGAATGTCTGTTGACTGGAAGGATCTAACTGTAATTGCTTTAGCTCCAGGTTGGTGTAAAACTTATTTGGGCGGCGATGAGGCTGAAATAGAGCCAGCTGAAAGTGTTGAACAACAACAAGAAATGTTTGAGAGCATCACTGTCGAAGATAGCGGTAAATTCCTAGACCGATTTGGGAAAAAAGTCGACTGGTAAGCTAAAAAATGACAGTAGTTGCCTTAGTTTTAAGATAAGGTTCAAGCCCTTCTTCGCCAAATTCTCGACCCCATCCTGATTGTTTATTGCCGCCAAAGGGAATCGCAGGATCAACGGCAGCATGACAATTAATGCTTACCTGACCAGAGTCAATCAACATTGCCATTTTATGAGCAACAGAAATATCTTGTGTCCAAACACTACCAGATAGACCATAGCTCGTATTGTTGGCTTTGTTAGCAATCGTTTCTAGATCTGAATCATCAAATGATTCAGCGCATAGAACTGGACCAAAAATTTCTTCTCTTGCAATCCGCATATCACCTTTAACATTAGAAAATATTGTTGGTTCTACAAAATAACCTTTATCGCCAACAGATTTGCCGCCTGAGACAAGATCAGCTCCTTCATCTTTCCCGATTTGGATGTATTCCATGACTCGTTCTTTTTGAGTAGCAGAAATCAAAGGTCCAAAGTCATTGGTTGGAATTAAACCGTGTCCTATCGTAAAAGCCTCTGCCATTTCCTTTACTCCTGCTAAAACAGGCTCATAGATATCTTTATGAACAAAAAGTCTTGTTCCGGCCATACAATTTTGTCCCTGCAAGAAAAAACAAGCTCTAGCTGCCCCCGGTATTACTTTCTCCAAGTCGGCGTCAGGAAAAACAACCACAGGACTTTTGCCTCCCAATTCAAGGGTAACCTTCTTTAAGTTTCCAATTGAAGCCTCAACAATCTTCTTTCCAACTTCGGTTGACCCGGTAAAAGCAATTTTATCAACATCATGGTGTTCAGTTAATGCTGCTCCTGCAGTTTCTCCATAACCGGTAACTATATTAACAACACCCTTGGGAATGCCTGATTTCCTTATGAGTTCACCTAAAAAAAGTGCTGTCATTGGGGTTAACTCTGCAGGCTTTAAAATCACAGTACACCCTGCAGCAAGGGCAGGGGTTAACTTTAATATGGCAAATATTAGAGGTGAATTCCAAGGAATAATTGCGCCAACGACACCTATAGGCTCGCGACGAGTATATGTAATTGATTCGCCGTTCATTGCGCCGCCAGGTGAAACCGGTATGGTACTGCCGTGAATCTTTGTTGCCCAACTCGCGTAATATCTCAACAACGCAGTTCCATGACTTGCTATAGAGTATTGCGCCAAAGGCATCGGCATTCCATTGTCCAAAACCTCAAGTTCGGATAAAACATCGAAATTCAATTCAATGTCATCTGCTAATTTATTTAATATTTGAGCGCGATCATGAGATGGTATCTTTGACCATTCCCCTGTTAATGCTGATCTGGCTGCAGCTACTGCATCATTAATATCTTCGGCATTACCAGCATCGACTTCTGAGATCTGCTCTTCTGTTGCAGGGTCAAAAACACCAATCTTCTCGCCCGACTTTGATGCAACCCATTCACCGTTAATTAGAAGTTGGTGACTAGAGTCTAAAAACTCTCTTGCTTGATTAGATATATTGATTTCTTGAGCTTCTGCCATGATTACCTCATTATTTCAAATTGTTAGAGTTCATAGTTTACAATGATTTAAGATTTATCCCAGATTAATATCGTGGCAGAAAAAATATTAAATAAATTAACTCAATTTGAAAAATGGATCACTTTTGGTGCGTTTATGATTCTTGTTATTGTTATGTTTGCAGACGTTGCCCTAAGAGAACTAACAGGCACAGGATTACATTGGTCAAGACAAATTGGTGTTTATGCAAACCTCTTTGTGGTTATGTTTGGTCTTGGTGTTGCTTCATCAGAAGCTGCCCACCTTAGACCGAAATTTGCAGACAATTGGCTCCCAAAACATTGGGAACCTTTTCTTGAACGATGCCAAGAAGGGTTGATGTTTGTATTTTGCTTATTGTTTTCAATAGTTGCGGCTCAAGTGGTGATAGAAACCTTTAATGACGATGTTCAATCTATTGTCTTAAGAATAGCGATATGGCCGTTTCAAGCTGTCATTCCCCTTGCTTTTTTTCTAACCTCCATAAGACATTTGATCTATACCTTTCATCCTAACCTTAGGCCTATTATCAACCCAACTGAAGAGTTGGTCTCCGAAGAAGTCTGATGGCAGCTGCTTTTTTACCTATCATTATTATTGTTTTATTTCTTTTAAGACAAAACCTTATTGTAATCCTTGGGACAGCAACTGCTTATGCTTATTGGGCTTTTGGTGATGGCGTAATCAGTAATATTGTTGTCGATGCTTGGGACGCAGCTAATAAAGATATTCTTCTATCAATACCTCTATTTATCCTAGCTGGAAACATAATGTCCAGAGGTGGAATGGCATCTAGGTTAATTGATCTGATGAAATCCCTTACTGCACCAATACCGGGAGGTCTAGCTATTGCAACGATACTCTCCTGCGCTGCATTTGCTGCAGTCTCTGGATCAGGCACAGTAACTTTATTGGCTATTGGGACACTAATGTATCCAGCGCTTATTAATGCTGGTTACCCGAAAAGTTTTGCTTTAGGGGCTCTTTGTGCTGCTGGAACGCTAGGCATAGTTGTACCTCCGAGTATTCCACTGATTTTATACGGGATCATGACTCAAACTTCCATAGGAGATTTATTTATCGCTGGCATCGGTCCAGCTTTACTTCTAACAATCTTGATGCTTGGGTATGCAATGATGCAGAACTTTTCTCACAGAGAGAGTTCATGGAATTTAGATTACATACTAACCTCTCTAAAAAAGGGAGTCTGGGCTTTATTGATGCCTATTATTATCTTGGGCGGTATATATACGGGCTATTTTACTGCCACGGAGTCAGCTGCTGTTGCTGTTGTTTATGCAATTATTGTAGAGACATTTATTCATAAAGAAATGAAATGGGCAGTCTTGTTTGAAGTCATAGCAGAAACAACCAAGCTTCTCGGGTCTCTCTTTCCAGTATTAATGATTGCACTTAGTTTAAATGTTTTTCTAACCTATGAAGAAGTCCCTCAAAGCTTAGTTGCTTGGATGAGCCAGAGAATTGATAACCCCACAACAGCACTCTTGGGCATTAACCTCTTTTTGATACTCATTGGTTGCATTATTGATATTGGCTCAGCCATTTTAATACTTGCTCCTATGTTAGGTCCGATTGCAAGCTCTCAAGGTATAGATCCGGTTCATTTTGGGATTATTATGGTTATGAATTTGGAGATAGGTTATTTAACACCACCTTTGGGCCTCAATCTTATAGTAGCTATGGGGGTTTTTAAGGAAAAGTTTTGGACGGTATGCAAAGCAACAATACCTTTTCTTCTGATCATGCTCACTGGATTATTAATTGTTTCTTTTGTCCCTAAAATAGCATTATTTATGGTTGAATGAAGGCTAGTGTAATAAAATATCTATAGACAAATTCTAGTCTAGACAAAAAATTAAGGAGAAAATAATGACTATAAGTGTAGGAGATAGAATTCCAAATGTGAATTTTACAACGATGAGTGAAGAAGGGCCTAAGCCAGTAGGCTATTCAGATTTGTTTGAAGGTAAAAGAGTCGCTTTATTTGCTGTTCCAGGTGCTTTTACACCAACTTGTTCTCTTCAACATCTCCCGGGCTTTGTAGAAAAGGCTGATGAACTCACCAACAAGGGAATAGATACTGTGGCTTGTATGGCAGTTAACGATGTTTTCGTTATGGATGCCTGGGGAAAAAGTCAAAACGCAGACGGTAAGGTTTTAATGCTCTCAGATGGCAATGGAGAATTCACATCGGCACTAGGTCTAGAATTAGATGCCTCTGGATTTGGAATGGGTACTCGATCTCAAAGATTTTCAATAGTGGTGAATGATGGAGAAGTAGAAATTCTAAATATTGAGGACGGCGGTGAATTTAAAGTGAGCAGTTGCGATTATATGATTGATCAACTCTAGTTCAACTTGAGCACTAACAAACAGATCATTCTTAAAAAGAATCCTGTAGGGATTCCAGAGATTAATGACTTTGATACTATTCAGACAGACATTCCTGAGATCACCAATAACCAAATATTAACTAAAACTCTTCATCTCTCTCTAGATCCATATATCCGTGGAGTAATAACTGGAAGACATATTTACTCGGAAAAAGTAAATGTGGGTGACACAATTGTTGGCAGGACAGTTTCTGAAGTGGTCAAATCTAATCACACTGATTTTAGTGAAGGCGATTTTGTGGTTTGCTCAAACGGTTGGCAAGAGTTTGGTGTTTCTGATGGTGAAGGTGTAAGGAAACTAGACCCATCATTGGCGCCGTTAAGCACCGCATTAGGCATCTTAGGAATGCCTGGCTTAACCGCTTATGCAGGATTGACAGTCTATGGAGAACCAAAGGAGGGTGATCACTTGGTAGTTTCAGCAGCTAGCGGTCCTGTGGGTTGTATGGTGGGCCAGATTGCACAAATATATGGTGCTAAGGCGATCGGTATAGCAGGAAGCGAAGAAAAATGTTCTGTCGTGAAAAATAAATTTGGATTCATTGATTGTATTAATTATAAGACCGAAAACATTGAAGAGCGTCTCAAAGATCTTTGCCCAGAAGGTGCTGATATTTATTTTGATAATGTTGGTGGAGAGACGCTTAATATAATGACAAGAAATCTAGCTATGCATGCCCGAGTAGTTTTATGCGGATTCATGACCCAATACAATTTAGATTCTCCGCCGCCTGGTCCAAATCTAGGTCCAATTGTCGGGTCTAGAGCTACCATAAGAGGAGTTGTTGTATACGATCATTACGACAAACAAAATGATTTTATTTCTATTGCTTCTGATTGGCTAAAAACAGGTAAAATAAATTATATAGAAGATGAGGTTTTTGGCTTGGAAAATGCTCCTGCTCAATTTTGCAAACTTATGAGAGGGGAAAACTTTGGTAAAACTATCGTCACAATTCAATAACAAATTAGGGGGTTAAAATGTCAGGAGAAGATATAGCATTATTAATGCATCTATTACTTTTTGCTTATTGGTTAGGAGGGGACATTGGTGTGTTTTACTCTAGTGGTTTCGCAATCAATAAAAATCTATCTCGAGAAGCTAGGCAAGCTGCTGGGAAGATCATGATGAATCTGGATCTCATTCCTAGACTATGCTTAAGCATGATGTTGACCGTAGGCGGTATCTTGACTCATTATTACGGCATCGATCATCCTCTCTGGCAGATGGTTGGCATTATTATGCTAGGACCAATTTGGACTTGTGCATTGATATATATACATTTCAATGAAGGCACTGACTTGGTGAAAAAAATGACAACAGTTGACTACTATTTTCGCTGGATCATGGTCTTTACTCTTCTTGCATCAGTTTTCTATGCCTTTAATTACACTGACAGACTAGACTCTGATCCTTGGGTAGGAGCTAAGTTAATTGTTTTTGCTGGTCTAATCTTTTGTGGGATCATGATTAGAAAATATATTGGCGGTTTCATAAAAGGGATCCACAACATTGTTAATGACACTATCAATGAAGCAGACGATATTGCTATGGCTGAGAGCCTATCCAAGGCTAGAATCTTTGTTTTAACAATATGGTTCCTTCTTTTAGTTGAAGTCTGGATAGGCGTTGCTAAGCCAGGGAAATTGCCGCTTAATCAAACAGCTTCTTTATCAGAACAAGCGATTGAATTCAGGGTTAATTAAGTATTAATTTCCTTCTCGCCTGAAACAATCAAAAGGTAACTAAGACCACAAAGTACCGTGGATAAAGTGACCAATGAAGCAATGGGCAAGAATTGGCCTGAGTAAAATGCCCCTGATAAAATACTGAACAATCCACCGGTTACTAAGCCCATAGAACTTGATAATCCGGAACTTGATCCCGCTATTTCTGGTCGATCACTTACTGCTTTTGTTAATGACATGGAGACGATAAAACCATGTGCAAAGAACATTAGTGTCAGAGGTATCAAAATACTGATCAAATTAGTGCCAAGAGAACTAACTAAGAGATAAATTGAAAAACCAGCTACGAGATTGATTGATACGCCACGATTCATAACCTTCATCAAACCAATACGTGTTGATAAATTCCCTCCAAAGTATGAGCTAATTGCATAAAGCAAAGTCATACAACTCCAGATTATGCCGAAGCCTCTGGCACCAATTCCTAAGTCATTAGCAAAAACTGTTGAAGCAACGGCTAATAATGCAAAAAAACTTCCTGTGGTGAACCCATAGACCATGGTTGACCCTATAAATATCTTTGACTTTAAAAGCAAAGCATACTTTTGGTGCCAAAGTGGTTCTGCTCTAGATCTTTTCAAATTCTTATCGAGTGTCTCTGGTAATAAAAAAATCACTGGAAAGATGATGAGAATTCCGAGGACCAGAGTAACTATAAATATTCCACTTGGATCACCGAAAAATTCCAAAGCTAAAACACCAACCACAGGTGCTATCATCGGAGCCATGCCCATAATGGCAATCACTCTAGATAATGGTTTACCAGAATCATTGTCCGTTGTTGTGTCTCTGATAATGGCTCTAGACATAACAGTTCCAACGCTAGCGCCAATGCCTTGAGTAAATCGAGCAAGGATTAGTGTTGTTAAAGTTTCAGCTTTCAGACAGATAAATGAAGCAATTAAAAAAAGAATAATACCGTAAATCATTACAGGTCTTCTGCCCACTTTATCGGATAAAAATCCGACAATGGGTTGAGCTAAAGCTAAACCAAACAAATAGGCAGAAATAATAAATTGTATTTTTGAATAAGGAGCGTCGTATTGTTGAGCAAAAAGCTCCAAGGTAGGAACAACTAATGCCATTGCAAAAGGAGACATGCCACTTGCTAAACCTAGCAATAGGGTTGAGGGTCGATTTGTTTGCACTGGAAGATTAATCCAATTTGGAGAGAAGATCAGGAATAAATTCAAAAAGATCAGCAACGATTCCTATATCGGCTATTTCAAAAATAGGAGCATCAGGATCTTTATTAACTGCAACAATAGTTCCGGCATCTTTTATTCCAGCAACATGCTGGATGGCGCCAGATATTCCAAATGCGAAATACAGATCTGGTGCAATTATTTTCCCTGTCTGCCCAACCTGCATATCATTAGGTACATATCCTGCATCGACTGCGGCTCTAGAAGCGCCAACAGATGCTCCTAATTTATCAGCAAGTTGGTAAAGTATCTCAAAATTTTCTGCACTTCCGACTCCTCGTCCTCCCGAAATAACTACTGAGGCTACTTGAAGGTCTGGCCGTTCTTTTACCTCAGACTGTATTCCTTTAAATCTGGTGTGGGTAGGAACATTAACAGCTGGAAGATCCAAATTTTTTACTGAAGCATTGTTGGAATCTTCTACATCTTTAAAAGAAGCTGGTCGAACAGTGGCGACAACCTTCTGTCCTGCATTAATTTCTATTGTCTCGATTGCATTTCCTGCATAAACTGGTCGTTTAAATGTTCTGCTGTCAATTACTTCCATAATGTCTGTGACTTGACTCACATCCAAAAGAGCAGAAACTCTAGGTGTTAAATCTTTACCAAAAGTTGTTGAGGGTGCAAGCACATAATCATATGAGGAAGCAATCTCCGCAATCACCGGAGCCATTGTAGATGCAATTGAATGTTCAAATAAATCGTCGTTAATAAATAAAACTTCATTAATGCCATCATATCGTGAAGCTCGGTCACTAAGGTTGGAGTCATTTGATAGCACTAACAAATCAACATGGGATGAGATTTGAGAAGCACAATTAATAGCTTTACTAGTCGAAGAGATAATTTCCCCTTGAAAATGTTCAGCAATAAGCAGTACTTTTTGGTCACTAGTCATTTAAAAGACCTTTTTCCTTTAGTGAGCTTACCAGTTGAGAAGCATCTTCAAGCATTACCCCAGATTGCCTAGGAGGTGGAGCAGAAACATTCAGAACTTTAATGGATGGATCAAGATTGACATTTAAGGAAACTGGATCCAGAACCTCTAAAGGTTTCTTTTTTGCCTTCATGATGTCAGGTAACTTGACATAACGAGGTTCATTTAAACGAAGATCCACTGTTACGATTGCAGGTAAGTCTATGTCCAGAATCTCTAAACCTTGGTCAACTTCTCTAACAACTTCTAAAGTATTTTCCGTAAGAGTTATTTTTGAAGCAAAGGTGGCTTGAGGATAAGAAAAGATCTGTGCCAACATTTGTCCAGTTTGATTTGCATCATCATCAATGGCTTGCTTACCCATTAGAATTAGCTCTGGTTGTTCTTGTTCAACAATCTTGGAAAGCAATTTTGCCACCTGAATTGGCTCCAGTGGAGTAGGGTGCTCTATATGAATTGCCCTATCAGCGCCCATTGCTAAGCCAGTCCTGAGTTGTTGTTGAGCGTCATCTGGTCCAATGCTTACTATGATGACTTCATTGGCATTTCCACTTTCTTTAATTCTCAATGCTTCCTCTAAGGCAATCTCATCAAAAGGATTGATGCTCATTTTAACGCCATCTGTAATAACGCCCGACTCATCAGGCCTTATCCTGATCTTGACGTTATAGTCAATAACTCGTTTTATGCATACAAGGATTTTTTCCATCTTTCAGTTCGTAGTAATTTTCTGCTTTAAAGAAGTAGAGATATATAATTTTTAGAGTGGTATTCTGACTGAAAATTATAAAAAATTACAGTAAATTTAATCAAAATGTTAAAGAGAGAAAGAAAACATAAAATTCTGACTTTATTTTTAATACTTATCACTCTAAATGCCTGCAGTAATGAGTCTGAAATAAGAGACGATGACAATTTCGGGTCTGTGCCTAAAAAGGCAGGTTGTTTTAATACCATAGATATCCGAGATTACAGAATTCTTGATAGAGGCAATTTAATTGTTTACGGTAGACCAAAATCAAGGTCCTATCATTTACAGGTAAGTCCTCCAAACCTGGATGATGGCGGAATGGACATGATTAGTTTTAAATCATTTACGGGAAGAGTCTGTGGCTTTGCAGGGGATGAACTAATTATTCCGGATAACATCTTTCCAGAAAGATTTTCCATTATGTCAGTCACAGAACTTGATGAAACAGCTCACTACAATCTAATGGTTCGTTTTGGTAAGGCAGAGCCTATGCAAGAATTAGAGCCTGAAACTGATTCATCACCTCAAATAACACGTGAATTAGATGAAGGGAATGAGAAAGAAGATGAATGACAAAATTTTACAAAAAGATCACAAAACCGTTATCGGTAAAATTATTTATTTAAGTGATAAAGAAGATCGTAAGGGCCAAGAACGAGGTCGAGAATATTTCATTATTAACAAACACAGCAATGGGCATCGAAAAATAGTAGCTCATTGTGAAATAGATGACCGACCAGCAGTTATGAGAGATATAACGTACTCATTGGATGAAAATTGGTTGCCACTAGATTGCTTTGTGAGGATTTCTGTCGATGACAAATTCATGGGCTCAGGATGGTTCAATTTTGGTGATGGATATGCTGAATGTGAAGCAGATACATTGCTAGAGGGACGGGTAAGCCAAAAAATGAAAACTCAAGGGCAACTCAAAACATTCCAAAATCATGCCATTGCTTGTGATGCCTGGCATTTGAGGCTTTTCGATCGTTCAAAATCTGAAAACCCTCAAAACATTGGTGAAATGATGTTATCTTCGCCAGATCATAGAGGCGCAACTGGGCCAATGCTTTTCTCTATTACCTCCAACATAGAATTTGTTGGAGAAGAATCAGTTACAGTTAAGGCAGGAACCTTTGATGCCCTTCATTACAGATTTGTTGGAACCCCTGGTTTACCTCAAGAACATCCACCCTATGATGTTTGGTGCACCAATGACGGTGATTATATTTTCCTCAAGGGAGCTGTGGGGGGATATATGCAGACTTATTATGAATTGGTAGAACTTGAAAACAGCTAATTTTATAAGATTTTCTGGATCTTTAAAAAATTACTCACTTATTCTTTTTAGAAATATTAATCTTTAAATACAGATAAAACTTTAACTTTAAATTCAGTTATTGGTGTAATATTAATCTTGCAATATGATCAATTAGGTTAAATTGCATTAATTTTAAATTATGTGGGGATAAAATTATGAAAAAACTAATAGCTTTTTCAACCATCCTGTTTGTAAGCTTATCTGGAATTCTTTCTCCAGGACTCTACGCACAAGATGCTTTAGAAGAGATAGTAGTTACCGCAAGAAAACGTCAAGAGAATCTTTCTGAAATCCCATTGGCAATCTCAGTTTTTTCAGCTGAAGATATCCAAGAAAGTGGATTCAAAAATCTAGAAGATCTCTCACTTCAAGTTGCAGGCTTTCAGCATTCAGCACAAGGTGGACAAGCACCAGGTCGTGTTAATTCACAACTGAGATTTAGAGGGATGAATGTAAATAGCCTCTCTGAAGATCCTTCATTAAATATCGCAACAATGTTTGTGGATGGTATTTATGTAATTGGCGGATATCACTCTATACCTCTTGAAGAGGTAGAGCGTGTTGAAGTTGTTAAAGGGCCTCAATCAGCCCTCTATGGCCGATCTACTTTTGGTGGTGCTGTTAATTACATCACCAAGGATCCTAACTCAGAAGAGAATGAAGGACATGTGGATCTTTTATTCGGTGAAGATGGCGAATATATCATCTATGGTTCAATGGAAGGCCCAATTACAGATGGATTATCTGCTAGGTTAGCCGCGAAACACTACAGCAGAGACGGAATTTTCACTGCTGCAGATGGTGGTGACATGGGCGCCGAAGAAACCAAATCTATCATTGGTAGCATCGTTGCTAAGGGAGACACATGGAAAATGAAAGTTAGAGCCTTTCACAGTGAAGACCGAGACGGTGGGCCAGCAGGTGGATATATTCTTGGTTACAGGAACGATAGCTGTACCGGAACTTCAGCTACAACGAATGACCCAGCCAACCCATCAGTAAGCCCTGTAAACTACATTTGTGGAATGGTCCCAGGACCAGGTGATGCTGTTGACTACTTTGGTGGAAATAATGTTATCAACATGAACGCAATCATGAGCAGTAATGCTGCAGCTAAAATGGCAGCTCTGCCAATCTCAGCAAGTTTTGATGGTGAAGTCCCAATGATGGATGACGGAATGTACGGAATGGCAAGAAATATTGACAGGATCAATGTTAATACTACATTTGATCTTAATAATGATATGACTCTTGAGGCAAGCTGGGGTTACAACAAAGTTGCTACAATGTGGGTAAGAGACTTTGACTATACAGCTCATAGTAATTCAACAGCGAGAGACCCCTATATCTCTAGAGATCGAACTTTTGATATTAAGCTACTAGGTAATCAAGACAGTGATTTAAGATGGCTAGTTGGAGCAAACAGTTACAGTCAACATTTTATTCATAGAGGCCAAGGTGGAGCAATTCTTCTAGAATGCGTAAACAGCTTTGGTATGCCTGTGGCAGGTTACTTTGTTGCGCCAGGTGTTCCAGCACCTCCAGGACTATGGTTCTTAGGTTCAATTAGGCCGCCATTGGCACCATTTGACTTTACTAGCAGAGGTTGTCATATCGAATATGGAGCGGGTAACAGCGTTGATAGTGCATCAGGTAATAATTCTGATGATGTGCAATCAATGGGTATTTATGCCGCTGTTGATTATGATATTAATGAACAACTAACACTAAGCGCTGAAGCCAGATGGCAAAAAGAGGAAATTCAACAAATTCTTCAACAAGCTTCGATTAATGAATTGAATTTCGATAATATCTTACCTCGAATAATCCTTAGGTATAAAGCTAGTGATAGTTCAATGTTTTACGCTAGTTACTCAAAAGGTGTTCTCCCAGGTAAAGCTAATGACGCGGTAGCAAATGCTACTGACAGAGAGCTTGCTCAATACAAGGCCACTCAACCAAATGTTGCTCGATTCTTAAAAGAGGAAGAATTAGACAGCATTGAATTTGGATGGAAAGGAACCGTTGGAAGAGTCAATCTTGCAGTTGCTGTTTATCAAGCAGATTGGGAAAACCAAAAAGGAAGAAGTACAGCAGTCATTAATGAAGACTGTCGTGCAGCTGATCTTGGAGCTGCTAACTGGTATTGTGCATCAGTCGGTGCTCCAAAGCTTGAGTTAGATCAGTCAACGCCTTACTACAATGTGAGAAACTTTAATGCCATGGGTGATTCTGAGATTTCTGGAATTGAAATCGAAGGTGACATTCAGCTTAATGACAACTGGTCATTAAACGGTACATTAGGTATGGCTGATTCAGAGTTTAATGATTATCAATATAACTTTGTAACAGCTTTTGCTGGCTTTTCACAAATGGCTGGTAACACAATGCCTAGATACCCAGAAGATATGGCATCTCTCAGTGCTACGTATAAAAACACACTAAGCAATGGTTGGGATACCTTCTTTAGAGCAGATCTTAATTATTTTGGTGAAACCTATGCTGATGAAAGTAACTTCGCAACTTGTGATAGTTATAGTCTCATTAACGCACGTGGTGGTATTCAGAGAGATAACATAAGAATGGAAGTCTATGTCAGTAATGTTGGCGATGAAGAAGCCTGGACAGCTTGTGCAAGATGGAGTGACTTTGCTTCACCAAGTGCATTCGCCTTATTCACGGCAAGTCAAGGTATCTCGGTCACACCTCTTAGACCAAGAAATGTTGGCATAAGAATTTCTTACGATTTTTAATATCGTTAGTTCATTCAATAAAAACCCCGGTCTAGAGACCGGGGTTTTTTTTATATGAATCCTAATTGATGCTAGAATTTCTGTTCGTAGATAAATATCAATCCTTAAAAGGTATTAGAGATGTTACAAAGACTTAGAGAATGGTGGACATTAGATATAGAAGCAGAAAAAAACAGTGCTGATAATCCTTTAACAGCATTATCCAGTGAACAAAGAAGGAACACTGGCCCTTTATTGGCTCTAGCATTTGGGTGGGGCTTTTTAGTAACGGGATTATTTACTGGTAGCCAGTTGGGTAATGGTATCCCATTCTGGCCAGATATTATCCTTTCAACCTTTTTGGGTAACTTAGCAAACTTTATTGTAGGGGCAATTGTTGGTTATATAGGCTACAAAACAGCTTGCAACAGTGGGTTACTCTACAGATACGTCTATGGAAATGTAGGCGCTTATATTCCTGTTCTTTTTATCTCTATCCTTACTATTGGATGGCAAGGTATCGTGGTGGGAGCTTTCGGGATAACTTGGACTCTAGCACTTCACCCCAATATTGAGGCAGCTGAAATATTTTCCTCTTCAACATTTCTCATTACAGCTATCTTGGCTGGAATTCTCTATACTGCAACAACTTATTTTGGTGTTAAAGGGCTCGAAAGAATAAGTATTCCCTCAGTGGCTGTTCTGGTTTTTGTAGGTCTCTATGCTATCTACCTTAATATAGTTCAGGCAGGTGGTTTTTCAGGCTTTCAATCGCTATCAACAGCTATAACTGCAAAAAGCCAAATGACTACGATTGAGGCTATAAATATTGTTATCGGTTCCTGGATTGTCGGAGCAGTAGTCATGCCTGAATACACAAGGTTTGCTAAAAAAGGGTGGGTAGCAATTGCTATACCTTTCATAGTTCTCATTATCGCTCAATGGTTTTTGCAGATTCTCGGAGCCTTAGGAGGTGTTGTTTCAAATGACTCTTTATTCTCTGTCTTCCTAGGCGTTGATTTAAATATTTTGATGCAACAAGGAATGATTATTGGATGGATTGGTATTATTGGTATGAGTCTTGCACTTTGGACAACAGGTGACGCCAACTTATATCTTCCCGTTATTCAAACATCTAGTATCTTAAAAAGACCTAAGCATGTAATGACCGTTATCTGCGGAATTTTAGGAACCATTCTAGGGTTAGGTTTATATCAATACTTTTTCGCTTTCTTGGCATTATTAGCCAGCATAGTTCCGCCATTGATTGGTCCAGTGATAGTTGAGTATTATCTTATTGATAAAGAAAAATTCCATCAGGGTAATTTTGATGGAGTTGCTAGCTGGAACCCTTCAGCCTTTATAGCTTATCTTGCTGGTGCAATCAGCACTTACTACTCACCTGTATTTATTATGCCAGCAATCACCGGTCTTATTTCATCCATGGTTATTTATTGGCTGGCCAGGAAACTATTAAAATAATTACTATGGATTACACTTGTTTTAACTTTGAACTAAAAGGACATATAGCTCATGTGTCTCTATCTAGAGGCAAAAAGCTGAATACAATGACCAAGGCTTTTTGGTCTGAACTTCCACATCTTATTGATAGTATCTCAGATCAAGGTGACGCAAGAGTGATTCTATTGACTGCTGAAGGAAAACACTTTTGTGCTGGTATGGATCTTGCTAACTTTAGTGAAGGTGAAATTAAAAAGGACAGTCTTGAAACAAATTTAGGTCGAAAAAATGAGGCCTCCTATAGAGTCACTAGAGATCTTCAATACACTATCAGCTGTTTAGAAAAAGCTAGAATGCCCGTCATTGCAGCAATACAGGGTGCTTGTATTGGTGGTGGAGTCGACATGGTGAGTGCTTGCGATATCAGATATGCAACCAATGACGCTTTCTTTTGTATACAAGAAATTAATATTGGTCTTGCAGCTGATGTTGGAACATTGCAAAGGCTGCCTCATTTGATGCCTGAAGGAGTGGTAAGAGAACTTGCTTATACTGGCCGAAGATTCTCTGCAAAGGAAGCTCTTGAATACGGCTTAGTTAATTCTATATTCGACAGTCAAGATGAGATGATTGATCATGCCGAATCAGTGGCTGCAGAAATTGCGAATAAATCACCGCTAGCTATTTCAGGAATAAAGGAAGTGATTAACTACAATCGAGATCACTCAATCGAAGAATCTCTGAACTATGTGGCATTGTGGAACACGGCAATGAACTTTAAGGACGACATGAAAGAGGCGTTTAAGTCTCAATTAGAAGAAAAAGATCCCCAATTTGAGAAAATACTAAAAAAGACAAAGTATTTGGAGGACTAGACTTACCTTTTAAATCCTTTCATGATCAACCTATGATCATCAGTTATTCCTCTATTAATTCAATCCATTCACCAGCAACGCCAATAGTTACACCAACTCTTCTGTTATTGTAAGGAAATGAATCAATAACAGTTGGCTCTTCTCTCCAAGTCACATCTATTTCATCTAAAGAATCGACATAAAATGAAACAACAGATGTCGATGGCGGGAGATGACCTTCGGCTACTTCCCTTGCTACTATTGCCTCTTCGCAGATTTTGATTAGTGAAAAAAAGAAAAATTGGCATGAATCTGTTGGGTATTCATCTAATTCAATAAGGAAATCTTTTTCAAATTCAGCAACTGCTAGTGGATAAGTAGTATCTTCTGGCAGATCATTTAATCTCGATATAACACCTATAGTCCAATCTGAGGCTTCAGTCACAGGCATATCAAAGGTATCGCGGTAATAGTTCTGCAAATCCTCCATTGAAGGACCGCCAACCACCATAATGAAAACTCGATCAACGTAAGATTGAGCTGAACCAAGATTAAATCCTGATCCCTCTGGAATAATTCGAGTAAGATAAACCATCTCTTTAGAAGGACCAAGGACTTGCATTGCTCTTGGTGCATCAGGAGTAGGGTATAAATCGTATGGCATACCTATGATTTCAAAAGGAGAATTAACCAATTCTTTAGCTAGATTATCTGGGTCTTCTACCAGTATCTCCGTAGAATTCCAACCGTGAGTTCCAACGGGTTTGTAGTTCGTTGTTTGCTGATCCTCTATAAAGCGTAAATAAACTTCTGCACCACTTTCTGGCTGCATGATTGTATAAGGATGATCAATCATCTCCTCAGCATTCCAGATTGTCGCAAGGGAATCGCTTACTACTCCCTGTTCGATAACTTTGTAACCAAGATACTCTTCATAAGCATCCTCAGTGACACTCAGATTAGTAACTAACATGGTCACCATTAATATGGATTTCAGCATAATGAACTCCTAATACCCGAATTAAATAAAAAACATTGCTTTTGGTTAATTATAGAATAATGTATCTTTCGATGAAGAGAAAAATAAAGATTAATTTATGATCAGCACAATATCTCAAGATCCGAAAAATTATCGATGGGTTATCCTGTTTTTTTGCTTTCTAACAATTACTTTCACCAATGGCCTAACACTAGGTGGCCTCTATGTTTTTGAAGAAGAAATAATAAAGTCCCTCTCAGCAATTACTGGGCAAGATGTTTTAAGAGCAGATCTTAAACTAAGGGATGCATTAACTTTATGGTCAACAGCAGCTTTTGGATTTTTCTCTGGAATGTTAGCCGATAAAGTTGGTGTAAAAAAATTAATGATCAGTGGTCTTTTAATTCTTGCAGCTACTTTCTTTTATTACGGACAAGCTCAATCACTCTCTGATATGTATATACTCCATGTTCTTATGGGTCTGGTCCTCTGTATTTCAGGAATGATTGTAAACGTCATACTAATTTCAAAATGGTTCAATAACAGCCGAGGCTTAGCTATTGGAATCCTTTTAGCCGGAACAAGTGTTGGCAATGGTCTATTTCCACAAATTAATACTTATCTGTTAACTATTGGTGATTGGAGAGAGGTAATGGTTTGGCTCAGTCTTATACCGCTTTGTTACATTCCCTTCCTCCTATTATTTATCAAGGATAGTCCAGAAGACTTACTAAAAGAGCAAGAACAAAAGAAACAAGAATTTAGTCAAAGCAATATGCAAGGTGGATTAACACTCACAGAAGCCCTGAGCACCAAAAATTTCTGGCTACTATCACTGATGGCATTTTGTACTTTCTATTCTATATTAGCTATGACCGGCCATGTTTTCTTATTAATGAGAGAAGAAAACTACGCCCCTCAAATAGCAGCCACAGGTGTATCTATTATTTTCTTTGGTGGATTTATAGGAAAAGTTGTAAGCGGAAAGATGGCAGAGATTATTGGAAGAAAAATGGTTCTCCTTATAGGGGTGGGTGTAATGCTTATAGGATCCATTTTTATCGTATTGGCTTTATTTTTCAAAGACCCTATCTTTATATGGATTGGACTAGCTCTATATGGGACAGGGTGGGGTGGACTTTATACTCTGATCCAACTATTAACAGCAGACTTATTTGGAATTATAGCCTTAGGAAAAATAATGGGCGTCATTAACATTCTCGACACTATAGGTGGTGGTTTAGGGCCATATTTAACAGGTGTCTTATACGACATGACTCAGGGTTATTTATTACCTTTTGCATTAATTAGTGTTTTGTTAATAGTGGCTTTTATCTCATCCTCAATGCTTAAAATTAACGATCAGGAAATAGAATCTAACCGATAGACCTAATCAAAAGGTATAATCCAAATATGACTGAGTTAGACAATTACTCGCTTAAAGGTGAAATTTCACTTATCACTGGTGCTTCTAGAGGAATTGGAGCATCAATAGCTGACTTGTTTGGTCAATCAAACTCTTTGGTGATTGGAACTGCGACTACTCCTGAGGGAGCTCAATCAATCTCAGACCGTTTTAAGAAACTCCAGATAAGGGGTAGGGGTATTGTTTTAGATGTTTCTAAATCAGAACAAGTTAATCAGATTGTGAAAGATCTTAAAGCAAATAACGAACTACCCAGTATCCTAGTAAATAATGCAGGCATTAGTATGGAAAGCCTAATGATGAGAATTAAAGAAGAGGATTGGAATAAGGTTATCAACACAAATCTGTCTTCTGTTTTTTTTATGACTAAAGCAGTTATTGGCGGGATGATGAAAAAAAGGCACGGGAGAATCATTAACATTGGGTCTGTTGTCGGTTCAATAGGTGCTGTAGGGAATGCGCATTATAGTGCAACAAAATCAGCCCTTGAGGGATTTACAAAATCAATAGCACTAGAGGTTGGCTCTAGAGGAATAACTGCAAATACTATTTCTCCGGGTTATATCACCACAGACATGACTAAGGGCATCAATGAAGAACTAAATCAAGCGATGATGAAGAAAATTCCTTTAGATCGATTTGGAGATCCTGAGGATATAGCTAAAGCTGCTGTTTTTTTAGCCTCTAATGCAGGGTCTTATATCACTGGTCAAACCATTCATGTAAATGGTGGAATGTATATGGAATAATATTTCTCCAAAATTGCTTGAGAAAAGAATGATTTTTCATACAATACGAAATATCTGAATATAGGGGAAACACATGAGCGTTGATGAAAGAGTTAAAGGCATTGTAGCTGAGCAACTTGGTATTGGCGTTGACGAGATCAACAATGAATCTAGCTTTATAGATGATCTAGGAGCCGACTCATTAGACACTGTTGAACTAGTCATGGCACTTGAAGAAGAATTTGATATAGAAATCTCTGATGAAGAGGCGGAGAATATATCAACGGTGCAAACTGCGATCGACTATATCAATAAGAACTCCGACTAATAAAACCGCTGCCTTTTTATTGAAAATTAGAAGGAATAAATCCTTCTTTTCGTATTGTTTGATTTTCGAATTAAATCCTTTAATTTAATGCATAATAAGAATTATCTTAGGTTCTTAAGATGATAATTTAGAATAGAGACATATGTCAGGCTTATTTATAACAATTGAAGGGATAGAGTGTGTTGGTAAATCAACCAATGCGAAATTTATATCCGATCTCCTAAATAAAAAAAATATAAAAACACACATGACCAGAGAACCTGGAGGTACCTCATTAGGAGAAAAAATTAGACAAACACTCTTGTATGAAAAAGATGACAGTATTTCTCCTATGGGTGAATTACTTCTTCTATTTGTGGCAAGAGAAAAACACATTAATGAAGTAATCAGGCCTAATCTAGAAGAAGGCAAATGGGTTATTTGCGATCGTTTTACTGATGCAAGTTTTGCTTATCAAGGTTTTGGAAGAGGCTTAGGGTTTGAACAAGTCAATCAAATCAAAAAAATTATCCAGGGTGACTTTAATCCAGATCTGACTTTTCTTTTAGATGCGCCTATTGATGTTATTTCTAAGCGCAGAAAGCTTAATCCCAATGACCGTTTTGAATCTCAAGACAAGCTATTTTTTGAAAAAGTGAGAGAGGGTTATCTCGAGTTAGCAGATATTTATAAAGAAAGAATGGTTATTGTTGATGCCACCAAACCAATAGAACAAGTTCAATCAAATATCCAAACTCACATATTAGAATTTATGAAAAAGAAAATATGATTAATGAAATGACATGGCTGAATGAATTATACAAAAGGCTATCTAAACCCATAAAAGATCATCAAAGTGCACATGCATTATTAATAAAAGGAGATCGAGGAATTGGTAGGTCTAAACTTGCTTTAAGCTTAGCTGCTGGATTCTTATCAGAAAATATTGATCTCGATGAAGAAGATATTAATGAAGGAAAAGTCGCAGACTGTAAACTGATTAATCCTGATGAAGGCAAAAAAATAATCTCTATAGACCAAATAAGATCGTTAAAGTCCTTTATGTTACTCACCAGCTTAAAAGGCAAGGGGAAAGTGGCAATAATTAACCCTGCTGATGCAATGAATAAAGCTGCAGCCAATAGTCTATTAAAAATTCTTGAAGAACCTCCACAAGATACATTGATAATCTTAATCTCGGAATCTAATAATAATCTTCCTAAGACCATTATCAGTAGAGTACAAATTATTGAAGTTAATAATCCGACCAGAGAAGAAACATTAAACTGGTTGAAGGCCATCAATCCAGAAGAGAGTTGGGCACAAATAATTGAAATATTCGGCTCAAGGCCGACTCTTCTGAAGAGTCTTGGGTTTGAGTATTTAAATAGTCAAATCCAACAAGTGGCAAAGGATCTAGAAAACCTTCTGACAAAAAAAATAAAGCCTTCAAAGCTTTCTAGTTCCTGGAAATCTGAAGATTTAGAGACCAACTTAAGAATACTCTATTTCTGGTTTTCCAAGTTCCTTTATCATAATCTTTTGGATGAAGGAGAGAGCAATCTATTACCTGATTCTCTTAATAAGTTATTAAAGCTAGATCTAAATATAGAAGAAAGTTTTACTTTCTTGAAGGAAGTAGCGAGTATAAGAAAATATAAGATTGAAGGGAGGACACTGAATTGGGATCTTCAAATAACCAATTTACTTAGTCCCATGTATTCAAATTTAAAAGGATTACAAAATAATGAGTCAAGAACCCAAAAACATTGATGCTTTGATAGTAGGAGCTGGCCCTTGCGGCATATTCCAAATCTTTGAATTAGGATTGCTCGGCATTGATTCTGTGATCATTGATAGTATGGAGAAAATTGGTGGCCAATGCTCTGAACTTTATCCTGATAAACCCATTTATGATATCCCTGGTATTCCAGTTTGTTCAGCTGAAGAATTGATTGATAATTTAATGAAGCAAATCGAACCATTTAAACCTGAGATTCATTTGGGAGAAGAAGTTGTTTCAGTCGAGAGTAAAAATGAAGAATATATTGTTACCACTAGCACTAACAACCAATTTATCACTAAAACTATCTTTATAGCTGGTGGCGTAGGCTCTTTTCAAGCAAGAAAAATAAAATTAAAAGATATTGATAGCTTTGAAGAGAAATGGCTGCATTATAAAGTTAAAAACAAGAAAGATTTTTTTGGTAAAAATCTCGTTATCTTTGGTGGTGGAGACTCGGCCCTTGATTGGGCTATCGACTTTGCAAGTGATAGCGAATTTATAGCTTCTGGGGGTAAAGTAACCTTGGTCCATCGTAGAGATGAGTATAGGGGAGTTCTTGCTTCAGTAAAGACAATGAAAGCTTTAGTAAGTGAGGGGAAAATTAACCTCTATGAAAAAAGCATGCTCAGATCCTACAGTACGGATAATGAGAACTTAACATCATTAACCTTAGAAGTAGACAAAGCAGAGAAAACAATTGCTGCTGATAGCATGCTTGTCTGTTTTGGGTTATCGCCCAAGCTAGGTCCTATTGCTGAATGGAATCTTGAAATCAATAAGAAATCCATAGAGGTTGATACAGAAAAATTCCAAACTAATCTTCCAGGAATCTTTGCCATAGGCGATATTTCAAACTACCCCGGAAAGAAAAAATTAATCCTCAGTGGTTTTCATGAGGCAGCGCTTGCTGCATTTGCTGCAAAAGCCATAATAGAGCCTGGTAAAAAAGTTCATCTTCAATACACAACAACCAGTCCAAAACTTCAAGAACGACTAGGGGTATCAGAAAAATAAAGGTAAACTATAATTTCTTCAATAGGGGATGAAGAAATGGGTATAGAAATTACAGGTTGGGGTAAATGCACACCACCCTCAATACTTACAAATAAAGATCTTGAAACATTTCTAGATACGGATGATGAGTGGATTATTTCCAGAACAGGAGTTAAAGAGAGGAGAATAGCTCATACATCATTAAGTGATATGGGAACTGTTGCAGCCCAACACGCACTTGCAGCGGCTGATAAAGACCCCCAAGATATAGATGCGGTTATTATGGCAACCTGCACACCTCAATACATCATCCCAACCACAGCATCAAGAATACAAGAAAATATCGGTAACAAACATGCTGCGGCCTTTGAACTGAACTCTGCATGCACTGGTTTTGTCTATGGCTTAACCACTGCCTACTCATTGATTTCCTCTGGAGTTATGAAAAACATTCTCTTGGTTGGCGGAGAAAAGGTGAGTTTCTTTCTTGACTGGAGTGCAAGAGATACTGCTGTTTTATTTGGTGACGGTTGTGGAGCTGTAGTGATTGAAGCAGTTGATAACGACTCTAAGCTCTACTCGTCTAAACTAACCTGTGATCCCTTTCTGGGTGATACGCTAAAACTTGATAATTTTGGCTCTAGCATGGAATTCAAAGATCCAAAAGATGGTTATTTTCTAGGTATTCATTTTGAGGGACAAGAAATATTTAAAAATGCAGTCAAAACAATGGCTAGATTAGCTCAGGAAGCTTTAGAAGAATCAAACCTTACGGTTGATGATATTGATCTTTGTATACCGCATCAGGCTAACTTAAGAATTTTGGAAGCTACCGCTAAAAGATGTAACTTTCCAATGGAGAAAATGATTATCAATCTTGATAAATATGGAAACACCTCTGCTGGCTCAATCCCTATTGCTTTAACAGAAGCTCTTGATGAAGGTAAAGTTCAGCCCAACTCAAAGATGCTGTTTCTGGCATTCGGAGGCGGTTTAACAGGAGCTGCTGCCGTTATTGACTGGGGGAGCCGAGTAACATCGATTAAGACCTCAGACGCTGCTCTTCCTGATAGTGATAAAACTGCCCTCGAGTTAGTCAAAGAGATTTCGAACCCTTAATTCAGAATCTATAATGGGTGAAAAGCCATTTAAATATATTTCAGGGAAAGTTCTTTATTGTCATGATGATCGAGGTGAAGTAGGGCGAGAGTACTTCACTATCAGTAAAGACAACCATGGTTTTAGGACACTAAGAGCTAGATGCGAAATCGATGAAGACCAACTCCTTAGAGACGTCGTATACACCGTTGATAAGAATTGGTTGCCTATAGATGCTTTTGTCAGACTCTCAGTTGATGGCTCCTTTCAAGGAACAACTTGGTATAACTTCTCAGATCAGATGGTTGAATGCGAAGCTATAACAAGAGATGCAGGTCGATTTACACAACAACAAAGAGTTGATAGTTGGCCTATGGCATTTGGCGCACACCCTGTAGCAAATGATGCTTGGGGTTGTGCCGTCTTTGATATGGATAACAAAGAAGAGAGACAACATTTTAAGAACTGTGTAACCACCTCTAAAACACCTCATGGCAATACAGGACCAAATATAACGATGACAGAAAAATATATAAGCTTTCATGGCAACGAAGAATTATCTGTCCCTGCAGGAACCTTCAAAACAAACTATTTTCAATTGAGTTGGGACAGTGATGTGGTCGGTTATGACTGGCCACCAATCCACATTTGGACCTACAGTGACGATTTCATCATTGTAAAAATAAGATGGGATCACTTAAAATCAGACTACTTACTTGATAGCTTAGAAATCACTTAATAAACAGAGGGTTCTATTGCATGAGAATTGAAACAGATGTACTCATTATCGGAGGCGGAGTTGCCGGTTCTGCTATGGCAGCTTGCTTAACCGATAAAGGCTATAAAGTGGTTCTTGTTGAAAAATCAGAAAAACCACAAGATACCGCAAGAGGTGATCATATTCAGCCTTTTGTCTGCGAGATTCTTAATCAATGGGGTGTTTTGGATGATTTCTTTGATGCGGGCGCCAAAAAAAGAGCCGGTTCACTTTGGTTTGATGAATCAGCCAATTTTTTAATGGATGCCAATGTCTCAAAACTAGATATTCCTCAGCCTTTCTTTATGTTCATCAACCATGAAGATATCAGTGATGTGTTTTTAAAATTCGCGTCAAAGGATGAAAACTTTAGCCTTTATAGGCCTATTATTAATTGTCAACATGTATCCACAGATAATAATGAAAGTTTGTATCAATTAATATTGAAGGACAAAACTGAGCACACTATATCTACCAAGTTAGTTGTTGGCGCTGATGGTGTTGCGTCAAACGTTGCTCGAAAATTTGAATTAGAAAGAGAAACATTTCGATATAAAAGAGCCTTAGCTGTACTTTTTTCTCAAGACTACGAAGCAGATTCAGAAAACAACCTAAGAACCTATCTTACAGATAGAGGTATAGTCACAATGATACCTCGATCAAAAGGAGGCTGTAAAATTGGGCTGACCATCGACAGGAATGAGGTTAAAGAATGGAAAAAAATGAGTGATCAAGATTACACAAATTTTATAGGCTCATTGGTCACAGAATATAAATCCCTACCGATGTATTCAGCAGGCATCTACCCACCATCGATGATTATTGCAAAACGCTGGACAAAAGATAATCTAGTGCTTATTGGTGATGCATGTCACGGACTTCATCCTGGAAGAAGCCAAGGAATGAACACCACAATCAAATGTATAGATGAATTGGTAAGATTATTGCCTGAACCAAAAAGTTTTAATAAAAGTGAAATCACTAACTCATTAGAAATTTACCAGAAGATAATGAAGGGTGAAATAAATTACCTACTGGAATCAAATCATAGAATGGGGCTAGCTATGGATAATTTTGATAAAAAATCAAAGGCTGCTGAGATCAAAAAATACATTGAATTGGAAAAGAATCAAAAAAAAGGAATCACTTATCGAATGAATTCAGCAGGGTATGGTGTTAATCCTTAATAGGGTTTGAGCTGATGACAGATTTAAAAACTACATTTAAATCATTAATTGGAGTTATGCATGTAGAATTTAATCGTCCGTCTACCTTAAATTCACTATCCCCAGATTTACTACATGAACTCATTGATCTTTGTAACTTTATAAAAAATGATGATGACATTAGAGTTGTAGTTTTGGAAGGCTCAGAAGAAAACTTCTCTTCTGGTGCTGATCTGCCTTCCTTTCAAAAGATATTAGTCAGTGATCCTCGTGAAGCAGCTGATTTAGGCAGAGTTGCAACTGAAACTCTCTCTTCACTCCCACAAATCACTATAGCTGCTATTCAAGGCCATTGTATTGGGGGTGCGATGGTTCTTGCTTCAGCATGTGACATAAGAATCGCATCAGATAACAGTAGCTTCTTTATACCAGAGCTTGATGCTGGAATCCCTTTAACCTGGGGAGGTCTAGATTATCTTGTTCGTTTGGTAGGATTTTCTTTTGCAACTGATTTGGTGACGACATGCAGGAAATTTGATGCAAACGAAGCCTATGATATTGGCTTTATCAGTAGAGTTATAAAAAATGAGGATTTTAAAAAAGAATCAGCGGGCTTAGCAAAAATTATTGGGAAAAAGCCTGAGATGGCTTTAAAGATTACAAAACAACAATTAATTTCTATAAGAAACGGAAATTACAACTCCAAAGAAGATGGAGAATTAATGTTGAAATCTCTCGCCAGCCCAGAAGATAAAGAGGCTAATAAAAAATATGTAAAAAAACTAAGCTGATGGAAAAAACCTTACATAAAGACCTTTACTTTAAATCTGATTGGTTTAAAAAAGAATGTGAAAATATCTTTCATAAAGAATGGTTTTGTTGCGGCAGAGAGGAAGATATTCCCAATGTTGGCGATTTCAAGGCAATCGATGTAGGTGGGGAAAGCATTTTTCTTTTAAGATCTAATGACCAATCAATAAGGGCTTTTCACAACTTTTGTAAGCACAGAGGATGTCAGCTTATAGAAAATAAGACATCTGGTCAGTTAAAAAGGAATATTATTTGCCCCTATCATTCTTGGACATATAACTTTGATGGGTCAGTAGCTAAAACACCTCACCTCAATGTCGATCTAGATGATCCAAAATTTCATTTAAACCGAGTAAACCTTGACACATGGGGAGGTTTTATTTTTCTCAATATTAATGGAGAACAAACTCTCAGCAATCAACTGGGAAACATAAAAGAACAATTTAAGCGTTATCCATTAGAAGATCTTCTGTCTTCTTCTAAATATAACTATTCGGTAGAATCCAATTGGAAAGTCATTATTGAAAATTACAACGAATGCTACCATTGTGCAGGGGTTCATCCTGAATTATGTAAAGTTGTACCTGCGTTCAGAGAAAATGGAGGATCAGCCTTAAATTGGGAGGAGGGCATCCCTCAAAGAGACGGGACAAACACTTTCACTTTTTCAGGAACCACTAACAGACCTCCATTTCCAGGATTAAATAAAAACGAACAAGAAAGGCATTTCGGGCAAGCAATTTACCCAAACTTATTGATAAGTTTATCTATGGATCATGTGGCTGCTTTCATTATCTCGCCTGAAGATACAAATAAAACCTCAATTGACTGCAGAATTCTCTTCCACCCAGAAGCTATTGAGATGAATGATTTTGATCCCTCTGATGCAGCAGAATTTTGGAACATGATCAACAAACAAGACTGGGGTATATGTGAAAAAGTCCAAAAAGGTATGAATTCATCTGTCTTTGAATACGGTTATTACGGAAAAATGGAAGACGAAAATTTAGACATCAGAAAATATATATCAGAAAAATTGGATATCAGCTTTGATTAACTCAGTTAAACCAACAAATATTAGATGGAGAGTTCTCTTTATTACCCTTTTGCTTGGATATATAGCTTATGTATTTAGAGGCAATCTTTCAGTCATTGGTAAATATTTGATGGACGATATTGGCATCACACAAATACAATTAGGCTGGCTTCTTTCCTCTTTTTTATGGGGTTACACACTCTTTCAATTTCCAGGAGGTTTGCTTTCAGAGAAAATAGGGCCTAAAAGCACACTAGCTCTCTGTATATTGGGTTGCACTTTAATCACAGTGCTTTCTGGTTTCATTGTAATAGCTGGTTTCTCAATAGCTTTGATGATTCCGCTTTTATTTATCTGTCGATTCCTATTAGGGGTATTCCAAGGTCCTTTATTCCCTGCTATGGCAGGTGGAGTAATAGCACGATGGTTTCCTTCAGGGTCTTGGGCGCTTCCGAATGGAATGACTTCCACAGCACTCGCATTGGGATCTGCATCGACTCCACCTCTAATCGTTCTTTTAGCTGAGTATTTTGGTTGGCAATCCACATTCTTCCTGATTTCAATATTAGGCCTGATCGGTTCAGCAATATGGTGGAAATATTCAAAAAACTGGCCGAGAGATCACCCTGATATTAATCAAAAGG
>CAZLQT010000002.1:0-37885 GCA_964561815.1 uncultured Woeseia sp. | reverse complement strand
TGACGAAACTTATAAACCTGAACAGAACGCATTTTATTATGTCAGAGTTCTTCAGGTTCCTACTTGCCGATGGTCAACATACGACAGTCTAGCTCTCGGTATACAACCACCGGAAGATTTTCCGACCACTATAAGTGAAATGGCATGGTCATCTCCAATCTGGATTGAGTCCGTCGACGAATAATAGCTAGTGAGGAATTCAATATAAAGGTAATATTTACAGAAATAAGATGGAAATAAGATTTACAGAAAAAGACCTCGAATTCAGAGACGAAATAAGATCCTGGATTAAAAATGATTACCCGAAACACGTTAAGGAAAAACAGGACAACGGTGAAGCTTTAACCAAAGAGGATATTACCGATTTTCACAAAGCGATTGCCGCAAAGGGTTGGATGGGATTCAATTGGCCCACTGAATATGGTGGTACAGGCTGGACATCCACTCAGATATACATTTTTCAAAAAGAATTTGGTCTTGCCGGATGTCCGTCTATTTTACCCTTTGGGGTCGCTATGGTCGGTCCAGTTATCTATACATTTGGCAATGAAGAACAAAAGAAAAGGTTTCTGCCGGACATATTAAATTTTAATACTTGGTGGTCTCAAGGATACTCAGAGCCAGGGTCTGGCTCAGATTTAGCCTCTTTGAGCACTAAGGCAGTTAAAGAGGGGGATCATTATATAGTCAATGGCTCTAAAACGTGGACGACATTAGCGCAGCATTCTGACTGGATTTTCAACTTGGTTAGAACAGAAACAACAGAGAAAAGACAAGAGGGTATTTCATTCCTGCTTATTGATATGAAGAGCCCAGGAGTTGAAGTCGAGCCAATTATTACCATCGATGGCGCACATGAGGTGAATACCGTCTTTTTTACTGATGTAAAAGTACCTGTTGAAAATCTTATCGGTGAGGAAGGTAAAGGATGGACCTATGCTAAATTTTTATTAGCCAATGAACGATTTGGCATAGCTGTTGTTGGCGCTGAGATTCGACAGTTAAATAAATTAAAAGAAATAGTCTCAAAGCTTAACAACTCAGATCTATCGAGAAAGGTTAAGAAACTTGAGATTGATCTTTCAGCTCTCGAGATGTCGGGTTTAAGAATGTTATCAGATATAGAAACCACAGGGCACCCAGGTCCGGAATCCTCTATTCTGAAAATTCGAGGCACTGAGATTCAACAACGATTAACAGAATTGTTTGTAGAAGCAGCAGGAGAGCATGCACTTATTTATCCTGGCCCTCAAGGCCATGCAGAAGGTTCTCAACCCGATGGTCCTGATTACGCAGCAAAGGCCCTTGCAAAATATCTTAACTATCGAAAGACTTCTATTTATGGGGGCAGTAATGAAATACAAAAGAATATTATTGCCAAGATGATACTCGGTTTATAGCTATGAATTTAAATTTTTCAGACGAACAAAAAATGCTCAGGGAAGAAATACAGAAATTCTGTATGTCAGATTACACTCTGGAGAAGAGAGAGGAAATTATCAAATCAGGAAAAGGTTTTGATAGAGACTTTTGGAAACTCTTTTCTGAATTAGGTTGGCTATCTCTACCGTTCAATGAAGATTCAGGTGGTTTCGGTTGTGGCCCGGTTGAACTTTCAATTTTGTTTGAAGAGTTCGGAAAGGTTCTTGTTCTTGAGCCTTATTTGAGCACCGTCGTTTTATCGGGATACATTATTGATAACTCATCTTTTAGCCGACGTGTTGAATTTGTCGAGGCAATCACATCGGGAAACAAACATGTTTCACTGGCCTATATTGAACCAAACCAACACTTTGATCATGCTGATCCGAAGACATCAGCAGTTAAGGACGGGGATGAAATAATTATTAACGGTAAGAAGTCTCTGGTTCTCAATGGAGGTAATGCAGACAATTTAATTCTTTGGGTCAGTTATGAGGATAAAAAGGCACTTATTTTAATTGATAAAGAAGAATCCGGAGTATTGCTGAATGAATACTCCACAGTGGACGGTCAGATCTGTGCAGAAATTAACTTTGAGAATGTTAATGTGTCTCAAAACACAATCCTAGCAGCGGGCGATGAAGCTGAAGCACTTCTGGATGAAGCAATTAATCTGGCCACGCTTTGTGTTAGTGCAGAGAGCATTGGATGTATGACAGCCTGCTATATGAAAACCATAGAATACACCAAGGGTAGACAACAGTTCGGTCAACCAATCAGTAAATTTCAAGTACTCCAGCATAGAATGGTTGATATGTTTATGGAAACAGAAGTGTGTAAATCCCTTTTATACAAAGCCATGCTCGAGTGTGATTCTGATCAAGATACAAAAACGAAGTCTGTTTCAGCCCTAAAATATCAAATTGGAACTTCCGGCAGATTAGTTTCCCAAGAAGCGGTCCAACTTCATGGAGGCATGGGTGTTAGTGATGAAATGTTGATTGGCCATTATCTTAAAAAGTTGGTTGCTATAGATGCTTTATTTGGTAATTCTGATTATCATCTGAAAAAGTATTAGACAATAAAAACCAAACAACATCGTGCTTGAATTCTTCACAATTGCATTGCTTCATCTATTTGCCGTTGCGAGCCCAGGGCCAGATTTTTTGTTGGTTACGAGGCAATCATTAAGGTTCGGTAAAGTCATAGCTATTTGGGCGAGTGCAGGAATAGCTACAGGCATTGTTTTTCATTCATTCATAGCAATCACTGGTGTCTCTCTTGTCGTATCATCCAATCCGGATCTTTTTAATTGGCTAAAGATTATTGCAGCAATCTATATCGCTTATCTCGGTTTCTTGACGTTCTTTTCTAAACCGAATCCATTAAATGATGAAGATAAAAGACACAATGAGAATTATTTAGGCTCTTATGTTTTGGGTTTGGTTACTAATATACTTAATCCAAAAGCAATATTATTTTTTATAACGCTCTTCACAATAGTGGTCAATGAATCCACGACAACAATATTATTAATGTTTTATGGTCTGTATATGTCCATCACCACCTTTATTTGGTTTACAGGAATTTCTTATATTTTTTCCAATCAAGTGCTGACAAAGAAATATGAAAACTTTATTCCTGTTTTTGAAAAAGTGATAGGCATAATATTAATAATTATCGCTATTCAACTTTTCTTATAGGATATATCGCTAAATGAATAAAGAATTTGAAAACTTTTTGAAACGACTGGAAAAATCTCAAGATTCATCCAGAGTCTCAGCGACAGAGAAAAGGCACAGCAAAGGTTATCGAACAGCGAGAGAAAATCTAGATGATTTAGTGGATCAAAAAAGCTTTTTGGAGTTCGGGGAGTTCGCGGTTGCAGCCCAAAGGACCAGAAAGGATTACAAAGAACTACAAGAAGATACACCAGCTGACGGGATTATTACCGGTTTTTGCAAGATCAACTCAGAATACATAAAAGAATCTAGGTCGCATGCAGTAGCTATAGTTTACGATTATTCTGTTTTAGCAGGAACGCAAGGTTTTTTTCATCATCAGAAATTAGACCGTATCACAGAACAAGCTGAGAAATTTGCATTACCTATTGTGATCTTTACCGAGGGAGGCGGGGGTCGACCCGGCGATGTTGATGTAACAACTCAAATAGCAGGCCTGAATATACCGTCGTTTTCAACCTGGGCTAGATTGTCTGGGCAAAATCTTAAAATAGCAGTCGCCAATGGCTATTGTTTTGCTGGAAATGCAGCTTTGTTTGGCTGTTCTGATTTTAGAATTGCCACTAAAAATTCATGGATAGGGATGGCAGGTCCAGCCATGATTGAAGGAGGTGGTTTAGGTATATTTGATCCAGAAGAAATAGGGCCATCAAAGGTACAGGAAAAGAATGGTGTGATTGATTATCTAGCAACCGACGAAGAAGAGGCCACAGCAATTGCTAAAAAGCTATTGTCGTATTTCCAAGGTTCTGTAGAAGAATTTTCATTTGGGGATCAATCCAAGCTTAAAGAAATTATTCCTGAAGACAGGAGATGGGCTTATCCGGTAAGAGAAATAATAGATTTGATTGCTGACTCTGAAACGTTTCTTGAACTCAAAAAAAATTATGGGAGAAGCATAATTACAGGGTTTATAAGAATCGAAGGTCAGCCCATTGCCATTGTTGCTAGCGATTGCCAGCAGCTGGGAGGGGCAATTGATTCAGAAGCCGCAGAAAAAACAGCTGATTTCCTAACAATATGCAATGATCACTCTATTCCTGTAGTTGCTTTAGTGGATACTCCGGGCTTCATGGTAGGCCCTGAAAGTGAAGAAGAAGGGGCTGTCAGAAGAATGGCTAGCTTATTTAAGGTGGGTTCAAGGATAGAAACTCCTATTGTCGCAGTATTTTTAAGAAAAGGTTACGGACTAGGTGCGCAAGCCATGGTTGGTGGCAGTTTGCACGATCCGACATACACAGTTGCTTGGCCAAGCGCAGAATTTGGTGGAATGGGTCTAGAAGGCGCAGTAAAACTAGGGTTTAAGAAGGAACTAGAGTCAGAAACTGATGATAAAAAAAGAGAAGATTTGTTTAATGAACTCGTTGCTGAGGCTTACGAGAGAGGCAAGGCTATCGAGGCGGCTGCACATCTAGAGATTGATGCTGTTATTGACCCTGAAGATACTAGATCTATAATTTACAAAGCTGTAACTATGTCATTAAGTCAAAAAAGAGATTAGCGATGAGTGAAAAAAAATACACCTTATTAACTTGCATGGACGCTAGGCTTGACCCAATAGCTATCACTGGTTTTCAAGAATCAGAAGCATTTGTTATTAGGAATGCTGGCGGCAGAGCAACTCGAGAAGCGATTGAGTCCATGACAGTTACAGAAAAATTCTTTGGTTCTAAAGAATGGTGGGTCATACACCACACGGACTGCCTAATGGGTCATATGCCTGAGGAAGCTCTTTCTTCATTGCCAGATACAGTTAAAAATAATCTTTTCTTGGATCTCGAGGAAAGTGTTCGTGAAGATATAAATAAGATTAAATCTCATAATTTAGTTTCTGACCATATCGTGGTTAAAGGATTTATCTACGATATAGAGCGACAAGAGTTAATAAGTATTACAGAATAAACGACCTAGTACTTAATTACTGTGAAACTACCCATTTATCAAGTTGATGCTTTTACTAGTAAGTTATTTTCTGGAAACCCCGCAGCAGTTATTCCCCTAGAGAAAGACTTATCAGAACAGGTTATGCAATCGATAGCCAATGAGAATAACTTATCAGAAACAGCTTTTATAAATATCTCTCAAACACCTTACACAATTCGTTGGTTTACACCCACCACTGAAGTTAATTTATGTGGACATGCCACATTGGCATCAGCAAAGGTCTTGTTTGAAAAACACCTAGATGGAGATGTAAATGAAATTAGATTTGATTCAAAAAGTGGGGAATTAATCGCTACCAAGAAAAATGATCTTATTTTTCTTGATTTTCCAGCTGATGTCTCTGTTGAGATTGTCAAAACAGACTTCGTTGTTAACTTATTAGGCGCTGAACCCAATTTGTTATTTAAAGGAAGGGATGATTATTTAGCTATCTTTCAAAGTGAGAAAATCATTAGAGACTTAAGGCCTAATTTTAGTGAAATTGCAAAAATCGACTCGAGAGGCCTCATTGCCTCTGCTCCTGGTGATGATGTTGATTTTGTCTCGAGGTGTTTTTTTCCTCAAACCGGAGTCAATGAGGATCCGGTAACTGGCTCTGCTCATACCACAATGATTCCATACTGGAGTGCAGTTTTTTCCAAAGACGAATTATTAGCGCATCAACTCTCGGAAAGAGGCGGCATCATTCATTGTATCAATAAAGAAGACCGAGTAATGATTGGAGGAGCTTCATTGATTTATTTAAGCGGTGAAATTCTTGTCTGAATTGAGCTACAATTTTAAGACTGGGGAAATGAAAGATTTAAAGGAGCCAACTATGAAAAAAATTATCATCTTATTAATAGCGTTTGTTATAAGTCCATCATTGGTGAATGCCGACCATCATACAATTCCTGGGATAGGACAAGGTGCTTTTAATACTTTAATGGTTAAAGCAAAAGACATTAATAAATACGTTGATACCCTAAGATCAGACCAGACCGTCTTTAAGGCTATAGGAGCAACAGATGCAGGCGTGTGTGTTACTCGATCAGGGAATAACCACAAAGGAGAGATGTTTGTTTGGACCGCTTATCCCGATGTAGCTTCAGCAATAAATGCTAACGACCTATATAACCCAGCTGAAGCTCCTGAGAGTATGTCTAAATTACGGAAAGTAAAATACGGTGTAACTTGGAAGGGTTTGAAATCCTTCAGGCTTGATCCTGGATGGGAACGAGTTCTAAGAGTCAAAGTCTCACCTGAAAATTTAAATGCTTTTGTAGATAACATGAGAAAACTTGAGACAGCAATAATTGAGAGCGGTCATGAAACCTTCAACCTGGGTGTATTTATGCCCATCGGAGGCGGAGTTCACGAGTCTTCAACTATTATGGTTAGAGCTATTTCACCAACCGCAGAAGAGATAGGTCATCTTATTGACGAGTATTTCGAAGGCGCTGATTGGGCCCAATACTGGCAACAAAGCGCACCTATAATGGAACTTGTGAGCGACACTTTCGAGCTTTGTGAGCAAATTTATAAGGCTGAATAAAAATAAAAAAAATTAGGAGATAGAAATGAAAATAATGCAGGGCTTTTTAGCCTTAATTCTAATACAGAGTTCACCAGTTTTTGCTGGTTCTCATTCACATTCACATGACGATTCAGATCATAAGCATTACACCACTGAAGAAATTATGGAGATTGCAATGTCTGCTGCTCCAGCAAATGTTAGTGGCAATGCTACAATTATGGGTTCTGATGGTTCTATTTTAAAAGCGGGTAACAATGGATGGGTATGCATGCCTGGTACCCCGCCAAACGAGAATGTTAACCCGATGTGTGTCGATCCAGCATGGCAAAATTGGTTGCAAGAATACATGAAAGCTGTCAATGGACAAGCATATGAATATGATTCAGAATCGGCTTCTTTTGGGGTTTCATACATGCTAGTTGGCGATATTGCAGTAGATAATGATGAACCGTTTAATCAGGATAAAAGCAAAGGTGTTTGGGTGGCTGAACGTCCTCATTTAATGCTATTGCTTCCTGCCAGTATGATGGATGGACTTCCAAGAGATCCATATGCTGGTGGACCATATGTGATGTGGGAAGGAAATGATTTTGTCCACGTAATGGTTCCACTTGAGGTGACAGAACCTCTTAAATAAGTTCATTAAAATTTAATAGGGGTAATTCAATGTTTTCAATTAAAAAGCCAATTCTAATAGGATTAAGCTCTATCTTCGTATTAGTGTCTAACACCAATTACGCCGAGACAGTTATACACGCTGGAAAGTTGATTGATGGCCAGAAAGATACTGTTCAGTCAAAAATGACCATTGTTATAAATGACAATCTTATAACTGATGTAATCAAAGGCTATAAAGATCCTGAAGACAGTGACACTTATCTAAATCTTAAGAACCAGACTGTACTCCCTGGACTGATGGATATGCATGTTCATTTTGGGGGTGAGTATCAATCGAAAGCAGAACGACCCATCAAAGTTGAAAAGGAAATGGAGGCCATACTGGCTTCCGAGCATGCTCGGATTACTTTCCATTCTGGGTTTACTACCGTTAGGCAGGTCGGAGATAGTGGCATGGTTGCTATCAGTCTTAGAGATGCCATTAATCAAGGTAAAGTTGTTGGCCCAAGAATTTACACATCCGGGAAAAGTATAGCCACCACTGGAGGCCACGCTGATCCCACCAATGGTAAAGCTGTGGATGATTACCACTTTCCACTACCAGAAGATGGAGTGGTTAATGGCCCATACGAAGTTTATACAGCTGTAAGGCAGAGATACAAAGATGGCGCTGACGGCATAAAAATTACAGTAACTGGTGGTGTTTTGAGCCCAGCAAAATCGGGCGATAATCCACAGTTTACTCAAGAAGAGGTCAACGCTGTTGTAACAGCGGCCAAAGACTACGGGCTGTGGGTGGCGGTTCATGCTCATGGTGCAGAAGGAATGAAACGTGCAATTCGGGCTGGAGTTGATTCTATTGAACATGGAACTTTCATGGATGAAGAGGCCATGGAGCTTATGATTAAGAATGGAACTTACTATGTTCCAACAATCTCCGCAGGAGAGTTTGTTGCTGCTAAAGCTAAGATTGATAATTATTTTCCTGAGATTATTAGACCCAAAGCAGCTAGTGTTGGCCCACAAATTGGTGACACCTTTTCCAAAGCCTACAAAAAAGGGGTCAAGATAGCTTTTGGAACAGATGCTGGTGTTCAACCGCATGGAACAAATTGGGAAGAATTTGTCTTCATGGTTAAGAACGGGATGCCTGAGATGGAAGCGATTCAATCGGCCACTATGGAAACCGCAAAGTTATTAAAAATTGAAGACAAACTTGGATCAATAGAAGCAGGAAAAATAGCTGATATTATTGCCGTCGAAGGAGATCCCCTAGCTGATATCTCAACACTCAAAGACATTGTTTTGGTTATGAAGGAAGGCAAGGTATACAAATAGGTTTCATTGATGACGACTGGACCTTTTGACTCATTGAGAGACTATATCCATGCCTTGGAGTCTAACGATCGACTCATCAGAATTAAACAAATGGACCAAGATAAATATGAAGCGACAGGTTTTGCATACAGGTTGGTCAAAGAGTATGGATACGATTTAGCTCCAGCTTTTCTTATTGAGAAAATAAAGATAAACAATCAATGGCTGAATGGTCCAATCATAGGCAATCTTTTCGGCGGTTGGGATGCGGAAGCATTGATTTACGGTGTTGATGATTTAGGAGCCTCCCAGTCAGTCTCTAGAAAAAAAACCTTCAATCATCTAAAAAGTTTAAATTTAGAGAATAACGGATGGCCTAAAATAAACCCTGTCACTGTTGATAAAGAACATGCGCCTTGCAAAGAGAACATCGTCCTAGATAAGGATGTTGATATCTTGAAATTTCCTTGGTTACAGACAAACCCAGCTGACGCTGGCAGATATATCAATGCAGCCACTATCTTTATTGAAGATAAAGAACTGGGAAGAAATGTTGCCACCTATCGATGCCAGGTTAAGGCTAAAAATAAAATTGGTTTCAATGCTGAGATTAGACAAAACGCTTGGAGTTTTTTAAGCAAAATGAGAGAGAGAGGAGAAAAAACTGCAGCAGTTGCTATCGCCAACGGGGTCGATCCCATTACGTTTACTTTGGGCGCATCAAAGGTCGCTAAATTGGGAGAAGATGAGCTAGATTATGCCGGTGGAATAAGGGGTAAGCCAGTGGAGATGGTTCAATGTGAGACCAGTAATATTCTAGTTCCTGCTCACTCAGAGATTGTCCTGGAAGGTGAAATTCCTCTCGATAAGATGGAGGAGGAGGGCCCTTACGGAGAAATGTATGGATTTATGGGGTTGAAAAAAAATGAGAATTTCTTCATGAACGTAAAAGCCATTACCTACAGAGATGATCCTTGGGTTGTAAATTCTTTTGCAGGAGTTACAAAAATATCTCCAAGCATCCTTCAAACAGTCGGTAATTTTATAAATTACAAGACCTTTATTCCTCATTTAGCGGATGTCTATCGACCCGCAGAGAGCACAGGTGTTTTAACTGCCAGCATCAAAAAAGATAAGTCAGGACAAGGCATGGAGGCTGGAAAGATTCTAGCCGAGAAAGACTTTTTTGCCAAAGTAATCATTGTTGTTGATGAAGATGTTGATGTGTATGACAAAGGTGAAATCTTCCAAGCCTTAGGCACACGCTGGCAACCTTATCCAGCCGCTGAAATAATAGAAAAAATGAGAGGTATGCCTTTGGATGCAAGTGCTGCAGAACGGTTTAGCACCAGTAAGATTATTATAGATGCCACTCGCCAGTATAAAGATGAAGGTGGCCCTCCTATTTGGCCAGATATTTCAAAAGTCATGCTAGAAGAGATGAGCCCAGAAACAAATAAGTTAGTTGATGAAAATTGGTTAAAATACTTTGAAGACTAAAAGGAAAAATTATGGAAATACTTAGAACCCCAGATAAATTTTTTACCAATCTCAAGGACTATCCTTATGAGCCTTGTTACACGACTATAAAGACTCATGACAACACTGATTTGAGAATTCATCATATTGATGAAGGCCCAGAAGATGGACCGCTACTTCTATGCTTGCACGGCCAACCAGTTTGGAGTTATCTCTATAGAAAAATGATTCCACTACTCAATCAAGAGGGCATAAGGGTTATAGCTCCTGACTTACCCGGTTATGGCAAATCAGACAAGCCTGCTGCCAGAGAAGATTATTCGTATCAAAGGCAGGTTGATTGGCTCGGTCAGTGGTTGGAAGCCAATGATTTAAAGGATTTGAATTTCTTTGGACAGGATTGGGGAGGCTTGATTGGGTTAAGAGTAATTGCCGATCACCCAGAGAGGTTTGAGCGTGTCATTATCTCTAACACCGGGCTCCCTTACAGACCAGATGTTCCACAAGAGATTGTGCAAAAAGTTAAAGACTTCAGAGACAATGCAAAGACACCAACCTTACCTGAGATGGCAAAGAAATTAAGGACTACTGACAAAGACGAGGGAATCAGCTTTGCCTATTGGCAAAAATATTGCTGGGAAACTGAAGATATCCCTATAGGGTTCATGATGTCTTCTATGTTGGAGCGAAAGAGAAGCAATTTAATAACCATGCTGGATCTATTATTTATCAATCTAGGTCTCAAAAATATTTCTCCTTTCCAAACTGAGCTAGGTAGAGCTTATGCAGCCCCGTTCCCTGATAAATCCTATAAAATGGGACCCAGAGCCATGCCGAGTCAGGTTCCAACTATGCCAGATGATCCTTCGTTAGAAGCGCAAAAAAAAGCATGGGAGTTTTATGAATCTTTCGAGAAACCTTTTCTCTGCGCTTTTTCTGATAATGATCCTGTGACCCGAGGAGCTGATCGTCAGTTTCTAAAAGTAGTTCCAGGTGCCCAAGGTCAGCCTCACACCTCTGTGGAGCGAGGTGGTCATTTTATTCAAGAAGAAAAGCCCGAAGAGATTTCATCAATTATCTCTAGTTTTATTACATCAACTTAATAAGGAAGGAGTTTATGAAAGTTGAAAACAAATTAAGACCCAATGCCAAACAGATGGCTGGATTTCTTCTTGGCGATACAAAAACCGCCATCCACATGGTTAATTTATTAAAGTTTAAGGACAAAGCCGAGTACAAAGATGGAAGACAAACGGATTTAACTGGACAAGAGGCCTATCAGATATACGCCAAAGAAGTTCAAGGACATCTTCAGAAAGTCGGTGGAAAACTTATTTTTAGTGGGCAAGTGAGTCGATTAATGCTCGGGGAGGTAGAAGAGCTCTGGGATTGGATTGCGATTGCGGAATACCCAAGCAGGAAAGCCATGCGATCCATGATCATGGATAAGGATTATCGTAAAAGTGAAGAGCATCGAAGCGCAGGATTAGCAGGTCAATTAAACATAGAAACTAAGCCGCACCAATGAAATTAGCCAAGTATATAGCCATTTCAGTAATTGCAGTTTTAATCACTATTTCAATCTTGATCAGAGTACCTCAAGTTCAAGATAGACTTATCGAAGGTCTAGCTCAAAATGCAATAAACAATCCCACAATTCTGCCTGAAGATTCATTAACTGCAGTTGTTTGTGGTTCTCGTTCTCCATTTCCAACTCCAGGAAGAGCCGAGGCATGCATCCTGATAAAAGCTGGCGAGAACTATTTTGTTGTTGATAGCGGTGATGGAAGTGTTGCCAATTTAAGAAACTGGCGAATTCCTATTAAGAACGTAAGAGTTTTGCTTACACACCTTCATTCAGATCATATTTCTGATCTCAACGATTTACATCAGCACACATGGGTTGCTCAATCGAGAACTAAAAAATTAGATGTTTATGGACCCAAAGGCGTTGAGAGTGTGACCAAGGGTTTTGAAGAAGCTTTTAAAGCGGATTATCAATTCAGAAACGAGCATCACGGTGATGAATTAGCACCATTAGATGTTGCTGGCTTTGATCCTCATCCCATTGATTTATCCAATCCAGTGATCATAAATGAAGGAGATTTAAAAGTTACTGCTTTTGAAGTTTCACATGAACCGGTCGAACCAGCCCTGGGTTATCGGTTTGATTATAAGGGAAGGTCAATCGTAATCAGTGGAGATACCAAATACAACGAGAATATTATCAAAGCAGCAAATGAGGCTGATGTCTTATTTCACGAAGCACAGGCAAACCATATCTTAAAGATTTTGGAAGACATGTCTAATAGGTTAGGGATGCCTCTTAGAGCTAAGATTTTCAAAGACATTCTCAGTTATCACACCACCCCTGAGGAAGCTGCAAAAATAGCCAATTTAGCCAAGGTCGATCACTTAGTGTTCTACCATCTCGTGCCTGCGCCAATAAATGCAATAGCCAGTCGAATATTTCTTAGAGGTGTAAACGATATTCGTCAAGAATGGACAATTTCAAAAGATGGAACTACGGTCAGTTTGCCTATAGACAGTAACGCAATAATTATTTCAAAGATCAATTAAATTGAGACCTACGCATGAACATTTTATGGAGCTTGCTCTAGAACAAGCTAAAGAAGCTCAAATCAGTGGAGAGGTTCCTGTCGGTGCCGTCTTTGTTGATAACGGAGAAGTCATTTCAGCTTCAGGTAATCAACCAATAGGGTTAGATGACCCAACAGCTCACGCAGAGATCTTAGCGCTTAGAAAAGCTGCTGAAATAAAAGGCAACTATAGGCTCGGAGGTTCGCTCTATGTCACTCTAGAGCCCTGCATTATGTGCATGGGCGCTTTAATCCACGCAAGAATAAAACATCTGATATTTGGCGCCTTCGATCATAGATCAGGAGCTGCTGGGACGATTTATGACTTTTCGGATTCATCGAACTTGAATCATAAATTCGAAGTACTTGGAGGCGTGCTAGAAAAGAAATGCCAAATTTTGCTCAAGGATTTTTTTCAGAAACGACGGTAGATTAATCTGAGAATTTACTGAGAAAGGATAAGAATGAAGCTGCATTCCCATTGGTATTCACTGACCCTGAGGTAACAGTAAAGATTGGATTTCGAATACCGGCTAGCATCTCTTTAAACACTTGATCTTCTGATTCAACCTGAATATCACAATCAACGCTTAAAGATGATATTTCAGCAACACTGTTTCTGAGCGTTATCGATTTTTTGATTCCAGAGGTAAAGCTGAAACAGACTCGAAACTCACCTGGTTCCATTTTTTCTGGGTTTAATCTCACTGCTAGAATGTCAAAGAACATATCTATTGAGATTTCTCTTAAAAGTTCTTCTGATTGAGGAAGAAGCGATCCCTCCTTATAGCCAGGGTCCAGCTCATAGGCAGCGCTCAGTAAATAGTTTCTTTTATTGGGATTGGACGAATTTTCACCTATAGATCGAGCCGCTTCTGCCCTAAGTTTTTTAGTTTCCTTATTTTTATAACTAAGTGCAATTAACCTATCACTAAGCTGTAAAGCCCATTGCATATCACCTCTCTCTACTGCCTTTTCAAGCTCTGAGAAGAGCACTGTTTCTCCGCCAGCAAGTTTTGTGAATCGTTCTGCTTCTTCTCTTCTAGACAATGGATCCAAATCTGAAATATTGCCGTTAAACCATCCTAAATAACCATTGAAGATACTCTTAACCGACCACCTGACAGTGCCGTAGAATTCATTGACAAATGGAGAGCTAGCAACGCTTTCTGGGAGCTGAATCATTTCTATAATTTGATCAGGATAAAAACCCTTGTTCATTAATCTTATGGTTTGATCATGAACATATTGGATAGCGTCCCTATAGAGAGTGAGTGTCTCCATGACCTCTGGCCCTGACAACGGTCTAGTGTGACTTGGAAAAAGATACTCAGGTTTAAATGAACGCATATGATCCAAGCTTTGAACCCATCCCTTAACATCTCGGTGAGTTGTTCCTCTTATCGTGTATAAGTTTGGGAATGTTTTATATAAGTTATCACCTGGCATTAGAGCTTGCTTCTGCGGCAGCCAAACAAATAATTGGTCATTGGTTTCACCGGGCGCGTGATAGAGTTCAATATCTATCCCTGAAATACTTAGTTTGAGCTCTTTTTCGAAGGTAATGGTTGGTTTGATATAACCCACAGGGCTTTGAGAAACGCCGAGATAGGGACCAATACCAACATTTATTACCTCATCACCAGGCAGCTCAGTGCCAAACATTCGGGTACTTCTCTTTGAAATGATTGGGTTTAAGATTCCGATAATACGTTCAACATAATAATCGGTTGATTCGTGAGCAATCACATCAGGCTTGTCCTTAAATAAATTGTAATAATAGGCGGCCCCAAAGGTATGATCTCCATGATTGTGAGTGTAAATAATCGCTTTAATCGGATTGGAATTTATTTTTTTGAACTGCTTGTAGACAAGCTCTGCTTCGAAAGTGCTATCGGAAGCATCAATAATGATGTTTCCATTTTCACCCTCAACCATAATCGAGTTAGCAATTCCGTAACCCACTGCCATATGAATGCCATTATCATAAGAGTAGATTTTAGGTGTGAATTCTTTACTGTGTTCTTGAAGCTCCTCAACTGAGGCTAATTTTTCAGTCACAGTGTTATTTTTCGAGTCCTCTGCACAAGACAGGATTAGCGCAACCATGAGAAGAGAAGTTAGTTTTTGAAGGTGATTCTTGGACATAATTTATAAGTCCATAAATTCTAAACTTATTTTAGAGGCTTTAACACTTAATCCTGATGATTAAAGTTGAATTAGCGTCTTGTTGACAGCGCGATCACTTCGAAATCAAGATTATTAAACTCAAATCTGCCTCCAGGAGTCAAAGTTGTTGCAACTTGATTTCGCCAGTCAAAATGCATCCCTATATTCCCAGAGTTAGGTTCTCTAATATTAAAAATTACGGTGTAAGTTTGATTTACTTTTCCTGGTAATTTTACATTCTGTGCGTAATGGAGATTATCTGACATATTAAGGTGTGGCGTTAATTCAACATTCGACGATTCTTTTGTTCGTTCATTAATAATTTCTGCTGTTACTTGAAGATAAGCAACATGCCCTCCCAATGGAGATCCTGCTGGAGCATTTTCAGACCAGTTGGCCAGTACTTCTAGATGAACATCAGTTGCATTTTCTTCCAAATAATATTTTGCAGGTTGAACATCATCTTTAATGCCTCCTTCAAATATCAAGTCAATTCCAGGAGTCATAGATGCTTCACCAATGACCATTTCAGGCAATGCTCTTATATCCATTGCTGTTAAAGTAAAGAGAAGAGCAAAAAGGCTTTGTGCTGTGTTAAGTTTCAATTAATTCTCCCTTTTTATTTTGTTAGATAAAAAATTCCCAATAAAATAATTGTTGTTGAAATTGTGCCCTTAATAATAAAAAACCAAATGGATCCCTTTACCGTGTAGTTAAGAATCTTTTTTTTATTTGATTTTATTTTTTCTAGCAAGTTCATCAGCCCAACAGCATAGTATTATTTATCATAATAATGATAATCATTATCATTTCAATTATTTTCTTTGTCTCTACAGCAAGACATTATAATAATGACCATAAGAGTTAAATTCTGAGTTATAATTCGTCAAAGATTCGTTGTTAGATTGATCAATTAAATGGCATCAAAAAAACTATATAAAATCACTTTTAGTAATCAGGGTAAGCTCTATGAGATTTATGCTAAAAGTGTTGCAAATAGTAATCTCCTTGGCTTTATAGAAATAGAATCTCTTGTTTTCGGAGAAAAAACATCATTAGTGGTTGATCCCTCAGAAGAAAAGATAAAAACAGAATTTGAAGGTGTTAAGCGTACCTATATTCCGATGCATTCTGTCCTGAGAATTGATGAAGTTGACAAAGAGGGCGTTAGCAAAGTTAGCAAAGCTGAAGGGGATAATGTGACCCAACTACCAAACACCGTTTTTGTCCCAGATGATAAATCGAAGACTTAGTTTTTTGATCAGGAGTGAATGATGATCACTATTGAGGGACCCCCATCACACTCACCTTTCAGGCTCAATCAACTTTTAACTGAACTGCAAAACATAGACCCAAGCATCACATCAATTGGTGCAAGGTATATCCACTTTATAGACAATACAAAGAAACTTAGTGATGAAGAGCATAATATTCTAGAATCTCTTCTCACTTATGGCCCGGATTGGGACATTGGACCTGATGAGGGAGATAAAATTCTCGTCATTCCCAGATTAGGCACAACTTCACCGTGGTCAAGCAAGTCAACAGATATTGCTCATAGCTCAGGGTTAAAAAATATTCAGCGAATAGAGCGGGGATTAATGTTTACTTTGGTTTCTCTCTCCAACGATCCTGAGAAAACGAACAATTGCATCTCCATGCTTTATGATCGGATGACACAGCAGGTATTGACTGAGTTTGATCAGCTTGATGTTATTTTCCAAACAGAAGACCCTCTTCCTCATAGCACTGTTCCCATATTGTCCAAAGGCCAAGAGGCTTTAGACAAAGCTAATACTGATTTAGGTTTAGCTCTTAATGATCAAGAGATTCATTATCTCTTAGAACAATTCCAGCGTTTAGATAGAGACCCTACAGATGCTGAATTAATGATGTTTGCTCAAGCAAATTCTGAACACTGCAGACATAAGGTCTTTAATGCCGAATGGACCATAGATGGCAAAAAAGAGGAATTAAGCTTATTCGATATGATTAAGCACACATACAAATCGAATTCTGAAGGGGTCTTGTCTGCCTATAAGGACAATGCAGCAGTAATGACCGGGAGAAAAGCAAATTGGTTTATACCGTCAAACATGAATCAGAAATACTCTTTTGTAGAAGACGATATTCATACAATGATGAAGGTCGAGACACACAATCACCCCACAGCAATTTCTCCCTATCCAGGAGCAGCAACCGGGTCTGGAGGAGAAATAAGAGACGAGGCTGCCACTGGTAGGGGAGGTACACCTAAAGCAGGCTTAACCGGTTTTTCAGTCTCTCACCTAAGAATTCCAGATGACGTGCAACCCTGGGAAACAACAATAGGTAAGCCAAACCGAATCGCTTCAGCGTTGGATATTATGACTGAAGGGCCTATAGGAGGAGCTGCGTTTAACAATGAATTCGGTAGACCTAATATTCTTGGGTATTTCAGAACTTTTGAAACACCAAAGGATCAAAGTCAGAATAATTCTTGGGGTTATCATAAGCCCATCATGATTGTCGGAGGAATGGGAAATATTTCAGACTCTGCCGTTCAAAAGAAAGACACTACAAAAGGGTCATTAATTATCGTCTTAGGGGGCCCGTCTATGCTTATCGGGCTTGGTGGAGGGTCTGCATCATCTCTAAATGCAGGTACGAGCAATGAAGATCTTGATTTTGCTTCAGTTCAAAGGGATAACGCTGAACTGGAGCGACGAGCCCAAGAAGTGATAAACCGATGTTTCAGTCTAACTCTTGATAAAACACACGAGTGCAGCAATCCCATTATTTTAATTCATGACGTTGGGGCTGGCGGTCTGTCAAATGCTGTTCCTGAAATCATTGACCACAGTAAAATGTCTGCTGATTTAGAATTGAGGAAAATACTCAATGCCGAACCAGGCATGACTCCTTTAGAAATTTGGTGCAATGAGGCTCAAGAACGCTATGTCTTATCTATTGACCCAGAAAATTTAGAGCTGTTTAATGAAATTTGTCAAAGAGAGCGATGCCCTTACACTGTAATTGGAGAGGTTAGTACACACGGTTATCTAAAACTTAAGGATTCACACTTTAATGATTTCCCAATCGATATGCCTATGGAGGTCTTGTTTGGGAATCCTCCAAAAACTGAACTCTCAATTTCTACTGAATCCTCAACCGTCAATGGTGAATCATTGGATGGAATAGAGATCGATGATGCTTGTAAAAGGATTCTCAGATTCCCAACCGTTGCAGACAAAACATTTCTAATCCATATAGGCGATCGAACAGTGGGCGGTTTAGTTTCTCAAGATCAGTTTGTTGGGCCTTGGCAGGTTCCTGTAAGCAATGTTGGGGTTACACTGAAAGATCATAAATCATCCCTAGGTGAAGCAATGTCTATGGGCGAAAGAACCCCAGTTGCAACAATTAATCCATCGGCATCAGGTCGTTTAGCAGTGGCTGAGGCAATAACTAATATCCTTTCTGCTTCAGTTAAACATATCTCAGATATTAAGTTTTCAGCCAATTGGATGTCGTCGATTCAAACTGACTCTCAAAAACAAGCTTTGTTCGAAACTGTGAGAGCAGTGACGATTGATTTTTGTAGCCAAATAGGTCTTACCATCCCGGTGGGCAAAGATTCATTATCGATGCAAACCACTTGGAAAACAGACGAAAAAGAACATCAGGTGACCGCTCCGCTATCATTAATTATTTCAGCTTTTGCCCAAGTTGATGATGTTAATAAGACAATCACACCTCAATTGAAGCGTCAAAATGGTAGCTTGCTTTTACTTATTGATCTGGGGAAAGGCCTTAATCGATTAGGTGCTTCTTGTTTGGCTCAGGTTTATAATCGATCTCTCGGTGAATCCCCTGATATTGATCCAGATTTGTTAAGTTCCTTATTTAAGGCCATAACAGATCTAAAACTTAACAATAAGATACTTGCTTATCACGATCGTTCTGATGGCGGTTTATTCGCTACTCTCACTGAAATGGCATTCGCTGGTAACACTGGGGTTAAAGTTGACTTAAACACAGGATCCATAGATGAAACTTTGGCTTTACTTTTCTCAGAAGAGATAGGGGCAGTTATAGAGATTGATAAGAACGAAGTTGATAGCGTCATGAATATTTTACAGAACCATTCTCTCGATGGGTTATCAACTGTTATAGGAGAGACCCAGAATAATAAGCGGATTATCTTGGAAACTGGTCACAACCATTCAATCAATTTTGATTTGAGGGAGCTAAGAAAAGCTTGGTCAGAATTATCCTTTAGGATGCAATCTTTAAGAGATAATCCTAAAACAGCTAAGGAAGGTTTCGAAGCAATGTTGGATGAAGAAGACCCTGGAATAACCACTAAAGTTAATTTTTCTAGAACAAAAAAAGACCAATTAATTCGCTATAAAGATGAAAGACCAAAAATCGCTGTTTTAAGGGAACAAGGAGTCAACAGCCATGTTGAGATGGCCGTAGCATTTTATAAAGCGGGGTTTGAAGCTGTCGATGTCCACATGACAGATCTTATAAGCGGTCAAATGGGTCTGGATGATTTTAGAGGTCTTGTTGCATGCGGAGGTTTTTCTTACGGGGATGTTTTAGGTGCAGGCGGCGGCTGGGCTAAGTCCATTCTATTTAACCCTAAAGTCAAAGAACATTTTGAAGATTTTTTTAACCATTCAGAAACGTTCACATTGGGAGTCTGTAACGGTTGCCAAATGCTATCGCAACTAAAAGATATAATTCCAGGTGCTGGCCACTGGCCGCATTTCGTTAAAAACCTTTCCGAACAATTTGAAGCGAGATTAAGTCTAGTTGAAATTACCAAGAGTTCCTCATTGTTTTTAAGGGGTATGGAAGGGTCTATTCTTCCAATAGCTACCTCTCATGGCGAAGGAAGAACTCAGTATCATCAAATGAACGACAGAAAGGCTTTAGATCAGCATAATCAAATCTCTTTGAGATATGTCGACAATTATGGACGTCCTAGTGAACTTTACCCATCTAATCCAAATGGTTCAGCAGGCGGTTTAGCAGGTTTTTGCTCTGAAGACGGAAGGGCAACCATCATTATGCCGCATCCTGAGAGGGTTATTAGGAAACAACAACATTCTTGGTGCCCTCCTGAATGGGAGGAAGACGGACCTTGGCTAGAGATTTTTTACAATGCGAGGGAATGGATTGGATAAATCTTGCTTTTTTTGTAAAAACAATCGATCTATTTAGTTTATATAAGTAAAATCTGCATACTTAATTTTGAAAATAATGACAATGACTGTAAATAAGACAATCAATGAACTCGATCCTGATCTAGCTAAGGCTGTAGAAAAAGAACAACAGAGGCAAGAAGAGCATATAGAACTGATCGCTTCAGAAAATTACACCACTCCCTTAGTGATGGAATTGCAAGGTTCAGTTTTAACCAATAAATATGCCGAGGGTTATCCGGGTAGACGCTATTATGGCGGTTGTGAGCATGTTGATGAAGCTGAAACACTGGCTATTGAAAGGGCTAAAAAACTATTCAGCGCTGATTATGCTAATGTACAGCCACATTCTGGCTCACAAGCAAACATGGCTGTTTACATGTCTTTATTGGAACCGGGCGATACCATTCTTGGTATGAGTTTATCTGAGGGAGGTCATTTAACCCATGGCGCTAAGGTAAATTTTTCAGGAAAACTCTATCGTTTTATTTCTTATGGCTTGGATTCCGATAGTGGCGAAATAGATTATGCTCAAGTTGCAAGCTTAGCCAAGGAGCATTCACCAAAAATGATTGTTGCAGGATTTTCAGCTTATTCAAGAATAGCTGACTGGAACAAATTTAGAGAAATAGCTGATTCAATTGGCGCTTATTTGATGGTTGATATGGCTCATATAGCAGGTTTAGTTGCCGCCGATTGTTATCCAAACCCCGTTCCAATAGCCGATGTGACCACCTCAACCACACACAAAACCTTAAGAGGTCCAAGAGGAGGAATAATTTTGGCTAGAGAGAATGAAGAAATACAAAAAGCTATAAATAAGCAAGTTTTTCCTGGAACACAAGGAGGTCCATTGATGCATGTGATTGCGGCCAAGGCCCACGCATTTCTGGAAGCCATGAAACCTGAGTTTAAGGACTACCAGCAAAAGGTGGTTGATAATGCTAGATTGATGGCAACATTACTTCAAGACTCAGGCTACGATATTGTTTCTGACGGGACGGATTGCCATTTGTTTTTAGTGGATTTAACTAACAAGGGTATTACAGGAGCTGACGGTGAGGCGGCGCTTGGGCAAGCAAACATTACACTGAATAAAAATTCTGTGCCTAATGACACAAGATCACCGATGATCACAAGCGGACTCAGAATAGGTACACCAGCAATTACTACCCGTGGCTTTGGAGAAAACGAAATAGTATTGCTTGTTGAAATGATTGACACGGTCCTTACAAATATCGACAACACATCAATAATTGCTTCGACTAAGGCTGATGTTAAAAAGCTGTGTGAGAGATTCCCAGTTTATATATCCTGATTAGTTATGTTCTGCCCTTTTTGTGGTAATCAAGAAACCAAGGTTGTGGACTCGCGTCTAGCGGGTGACGGCTATCAAACCAGAAGAAGGCGGGAATGCATAAAATGCACGGAGAGATTTACCACATTTGAATCAGCAGAACTGTTGCTGCCAAAATTAATAAAACGAGACGAATCAAGAGAACCGTTTGATGAATCAAAATTAAGAAGCGGTATTCTTACTGCCACTGAAAAGAGACCAATTAGTATTGAGACCATAGAAGAAGTTATTTCTAGAGTGATTAGGCAAGTACAAAAATTGGGAGAAAGAGAAATCCAATCAAGAGCATTGGGCGATATTGTTATGAAGGAACTAAGAGAAATAGATGAAATAGCTTTCGTTCGCTATGCTTCTGTTTATAGACGATTCCAAGATATCGAAGAATTTGAAAAAGAAATTGAAACACTAAGAGATACACCAACAGAAGCAGATGCGAGATCTCAGATTTCAATCTTTCCTGATGAGGATGAAGAGACATGAGTGATTCTCAAAAATTCATGCAATTGGCTATTGATCTAGCAAAAGAAGGTATATTTAGCTGCAAACCTAACCCAAGAGTTGGTTGCGTGCTGGTTAAGGACAATAAAATTATTGGACAAGGTTTTCATCATAAAACTGGAGAAGACCATGCTGAGATTAATGCACTTAATAATGCCAACGATGAGACTAAAGGGGCTACGGCATACATCTCTCTAGAACCGTGCACGCATAAAGGTAAGACGCCACCTTGTGTCGATGCGCTTATAGCAGCTGAGATAAAAGAAGTTTTTTTTGCAATGGTTGATCCTAATCCAAAAGTTTCAGGACAGAGTATTAAGATCTTAGAAGAGGCAGGGGTTAAAGTTTCTTATGGGCTACTAGATCAAGAAGCAAGGGAACTCAATATCGGTTTTTGTCATCGTATGTCAAACAATCGACCTTATATAAGAACAAAAATCGGAGCAAGTATTGACGGACGGACTGCTTTGAAGAATGGTAAAAGTCAGTGGATCACTAGCGAAGAATCCAGGCAGGATGTACAAAAATGGAGAGCCAGGAGCTGTGGTGTCCTGACTTCGGCCTCAACGGTATTAATGGATGATCCCTCTTTAAATGTAAGGCTCCCGGATTTTTCTGATAAATATCAGCCGACAAGGATTGTTCTTGATAGTCAACTAAAAACTAAGGGCAGTGAGAGGATATTTAATTTATCAGGAGAAAGTTTTGTATACACCTTAATGAATAATGAACCGAATCGTCCACGTGAGGATGTATTATTTGTTAATGCAAACAATGGGCATGTGAGCCTTGAAGATATTACTATTGATTTAGCAAACAAAGAGTTTAATGAAGTACTAATCGAGGCAGGACCCAATCTTAATGGGGCTTTTTTAAACCAAGGCTTGATTGATGAAATTATTATTTATCTTGCACCTTCAGTACTAGGGAATTCATCTAGAGGCATGTTTGAGTTACCAATGCTTAATGAACTATCAGAGTCATTTCGTTTTTATATGGAATCCATTGACCAGATTGGGACGGATCTTAGGGTAGTGTTAAGGAAATAAAATGTTTAGTGGAATTATAGAAGGTCGCGCAAGACTCATAAGCAAAGACACATCTAATAATATTGTAAAAATGCAATTTGAAGTTAGCGATACAGATATTTCAAATTTAAAAATGGGGGCAAGTATTGCTGTCAATGGCGTCTGCTTAACAGCAATGGAATATAATGATGATTGTTTTTCCGTGGAAGTTTCTAACGAAACACTAACTGTAACCAATTTGGGGTTACTTAATATAAATGATCAGGTCAATATTGAACGATCTTTAAGATTAGGTGATTCGATTGATGGACATTTTGTTTTTGGTCATGTGGATGAAGTTGCAGAAGTAAGCTCCATTCAAAAAGACGGTGCAGCGAAGGTAGTTACTTTCAAGATAGATGCAAAAAATACTTCTTTTCTAGCAAGGAAAGGATCAATTTCCATTAATGGAGTAAGCTTGACTGTCAATCGAGTTTTAGAGAATGGTTTTGAGGTTACAATAATTCCTCACACACTCGAACGAACTATTATGGATAGTTACCAGATCGGATCAAAGGTTAACATAGAATATGATATGCTTGCCCGCTATGTGGAAAGCATCACAAGCAAAAAATAGATTACTATGGCAACCAAAAGGGACAAAGAAATAATATTTTCCTCGATAGAAGAAATCACAGAAGATCTTCGCCAAGGGAAGATGGTGATTATTGTCGATGATGAGAATCGGGAGAATGAAGGCGACCTTATAATGTCGGCAGACAAAGTCAACGCTGAAGCCATTAATTTTATGGCTCAGTATGGGCGAGGCCTAATTTGTCTAACGCTTACACAAGCACGCTGCAATCTTTTACGCTTACCTCTTATGACTCGACAAACTAATGACAATGAATCGACTAATTTTACGGTATCAATTGAAGCGTCTAAAGGAGTAACAACAGGGATTTCTGCTCAAGATAGAGCTCGAACTATCAGGGTGGCAACGGCTCCAGATGCTCAACCTACTGATATCGTGCAACCTGGCCACATTTTTCCTCTTATGGCAAAACCAGGGGGTGTTTTAACCAGAGCTGGACACACGGAAGCTGGCTGTGATCTCTCTCGGCTAGCCGGCTTAACACCAGCGGCAGTAATTGTTGAAATCCTTAATGAGGATGGAACAATGGCTAGAAGACCTGATCTAATTGAGTTTTCAGAAAAACACGATATCAAGATTGGCACAATAGCTGATTTAATTCGTTATCGAGTTGCCAATGAGCAATCCATAGAGAGAATTGATCAAAAAGATATTCAGACAGAATTCGGTGAATTTCATTTGTATACCTTTCAGGATCATATTAACCGAGAAGTGCATTTCGCACTCGCAAAAGGCGAAATAAACGCTGAGTCAAATCCACTCGTTAGAGTTCATGTAGTTAATCAACTTAGAGACACTCTTGGTGTAAATCATGAAAATCTTGGATGGCCACTGCGATCCGCTTTGAAGCAAATTTCTCAATCAGATAATGCTGTGCTTGTTGTTATTTGTTATCAAGGGCTGCCTAAAGATTTTATTGACTCGGTTCAGAATCTTGGCCTAGGAAAGAAAGCTCCAAATAATAATTCTGAGACTTCAGTGCTTAGAAATTATGGAACAGGATCACAAATTCTTAGGGATTTAGGGGTAAGAAAAATGAAGGTAGTAAGCGAGCCAAAACAAATGCAAGCAATTTCTGGATTCGATTTAGAGATCACTGAATACGTGGAAAAATCAGAGGACTGATTATGAGTAACTCATGGAAGATTGCAATAGTTGCCTCAAGATTTAACGATTTATTGGTTGAGAAACTAATTCAGAGTTCTGTGGATACCCTTAAGGAGAATAATTGTTCAGAGAAATCAATAGATGTCTTTAGGGTCTCAGGAGCTTTTGAGCTCCCCTTGATTGCTAAGAAGGTAGGAGAAACTAGAAAGTATGATGGGATTATTGCCTTGGGAGCAGTGATTAGAGGCGCAACCCCCCACTTTGATTATATTTGTGCAGAAGCTACTGCAGGATTATCAAGAGTTTCAATTGACTTAGGAATTCCGATAGGGTTTGGTGTGCTGACCTGCGACACTATGAATCAGGCAATCGAAAGATCAGGTGATGGCTCAGGGAATAAAGGGGTTGAGGCAACTCTTGCCACACTTGATATGATTAAGACTATTGAACGTCTTTAAAAGAACTTATATTAATCAAGGCTTAGTTAAAAATCTCTCATGCGTGTCTATAGAAGAATAAAAGCTGGCAATCAAATCTACAATGAAGGAAGTGTTGTAACTATTGGCGTCTTTGATGGTCTTCATTTAGGCCATCAGGTTTTAATCAATCGTGCTATTGAAAAAGCCTCAGAGCTTTCTTTACCGTCAGTTGTTTTTAGTTTTGAGCCGACACCCAATGATTATTTTGCAAAGAATCAAAAACAGTTAAGGCTTAATTCATTTCGTCAAAAGCATAATTTGATTAAGGAGATGGGAGTAAACAATTTTTATGTCCCTCCATTTGATTCAAAAATGGAGGAGTTGGATGCACAAGAGTTTATAGATTCGCACCTTCTTAATAATTTAAATGTGAAACACCTTATTGTTGGCGATGATTTTAGATTTGCAAAAAATAAAGCGGGCTCAATCAAAGAATTAGAGGAATCTGCAAAGATCAATAATTTCACTGTCGAGTCTATAAGCACTGTAGAGATTAATTCTAAGAGAGTCTCAAGTACTCTAATTCGAACATTATTATTTGATAATCAGCTTGAAGTAGTCAATGAATATCTAGGAAGAAATTACTGTATTGAAGGGAAAGTAATTACTGGACAACAATTAGGTCGAACCATCGGTGTTCCGACAGCTAATATTGCTATAGGGAAACTGAATAACCCATTAAGAGGGGTTTATTGCGTAAAGGTTGTTATTGAGAATGATGATCAGGCTTATTTTGGTGTTGCAAATATTGGTTATAAACCGACTGTTGAAGGAAAGACGCTGAATCTGGAAGTGCATATACTTAATTTTGATCAAGATATATATAAATCTCGTATACAAGTGGAGTTTATGAGATATCTTAGAGGCGAGAAGAAATTTAATGGTGTGGATGAATTAAAAGCTCAAATTAATCTAGACATAAAAGAGTCTAAAAAATACTTTAAAGAGTTGGGTAAATGAATATAAAGATAGATAAAAATGAACAATTTTCAGGTAAAGGCAGAACAGGCTCAAGGCAATTGCTTTTGCAGGTTATTTATCAGCGTTTAATGAATGATGATACTCTCGATAATCTTCTCAAACAGTCAAGAAATAGAAAAGAGTACACTCGTATAGATCAGGAATATTTTGAAATTTTACTGAATGAAGTTATTGAGAATCAGCAAAAGATTGAAGAACTAACTACAGTTCATTTTGATCGTTCCATTGAACAAATCAATCCAGTTGAGAAAGTAATTATCTGGATAGCAGCATGCGAGATTTTATTTCATTCCGATGTTCCTGTCCCTGTGGTAATTAATGAGGCTGTTGAATTAGCTAAACTTTTTGGAGCCGAAGGAAGTTACCAATATGTTAATGCTGTAATTGACTCATTCCAGAGTTCTCAATCTCAGAAAGGAAAATAAGTGAAAGAGGTCGATATTATTGATGCTTTAAAAGGCTCAATACATCAATCTCAGGCAGATGTTTCTTTATCCATTGGAGATGATGGCGCAATAATTGACTTAGATCATACTAAGCAAATGGTCACAGTGACTGATGCCATTTCAGTGGATGTGCATTATCCAGCTGGAATAGAAGCAGAGGCTATTGGGTATCGATCTCTAGCAGTTAATCTGAGCGATATTGCAGCAATGGGCGGAGTCGCAAGATGGGCAAATCTAGTTTTTAGTATCCCTAGCATTAATCCCGATTGGATCAAGGGTTTTGTTAAAGGGTTTTCAGGTATTGCCAACCAGAATAATATTTCTTTAATTGGCGGCGATACTCTTCGAGGGCCTGAGTTTTTTGCTGTTTCATTACAAGGTTATGTTGAAAAAGATCAATACATAACTCGAACAGGAGCAAAAGTTGGCGATTTAATTTTTGTTTCAGGATCTCTTGGGTCAGCAGCTTACGGTTTAGAATTAATCAAAAATAACAATTCTGAGTTAAAGAATAATTTTACCGATGCTTTTCTTTACCCCAAGCCAAGAAACAATGAAGGCATTTTAATTGCTAAATATGCCACCGCTATGATTGATATATCTGACGGTTTTTTTATTGATTTAAGGAAAATCTCAACTCAAACCGGTTTGGGGTTTGAGGTAGACGTTTCACAATTGCCAATTGATGAAAATTTAACTAAAGAATTAACCCTAAATAAGTCTGTCAAATATGCTCTATTAGGTGGGGATGATTATGAATTGTGTTTTACTATCCCACCTCATCTAGAGTCTCAATTCTTGGATGAATTATCCTCAGAGACTAGCTTAGCTTTTTCATGCGTGGGAGAAATTAAAGGATCGAACGAGGTGTTAACCTTAGGAGATAAAAATTATGATTTACCTAATGAGATATTTGAGCATTTTTAGATAAAAGATGAGTATTGATTATAAAAGAGTAATAAAGAGCCCGTATTTATTGTTATCAACTGGGTTTGGTATTGGCTTAATTCCTTTTGCGCCAGGCACCTTGGGGAGCGGCTTAGGGCTATGCTTATATATCTTCTTCGCACATTTCTCATACGCCAGCGTAAATGGATTTATTCTTTTAGTATTGTTGTTAATGATTGGAACTTTTATTGTCAATCAGTCGTTAAAAGAAATAGGCACCAAGGATCACCAAGAAATTGTTATCGATGAAGTACTAGCGATGATGTTGGTTGTACATTTCATACCACCAGACCCAAAATGGGCTATTGCAGCGTTTTTAATCTTCCGGTTTTTTGATATTTCTAAACCCTATCCAATTAAAAAAATTGAGAAAAAGTATAAGAATGCTTTTGGAATAATGGCTGATGATATCGTAGCTGCAATTTACTCAATAATTATAATCTTAGTCCTGAAGTATTTATTGATCTAAATTTTCGTCCGTCTCTTTTAACTCATTGTCCATTAGAATTTTTATTTTCAGTTCAGCATCTTCTAAGGTTTTTTGGCATTCTCTTGAAAGTTTCACGCCTTGTTCAAACTTCTTCAGGGCTTGATCTAGCTCAAGGTCACCTGACTCAAGTTCTTCCAGAATAGTTTCAAGTTCGCTTAATCTTGATTCTATACTTTTCGCGTTTTTTTTAGCTGGACTCATAAGCATTAATTATAGCGAAATAGGGTGCTTTAATATTGTTCATTTTGAGATTTTTAGATAAAATTAGAACCATTCTAAAATATTAGGGTTAAGGAGAGAATTGATTATGTCAAATGATAGTGAAAGCAAATGCCCCGTAATGCACGGCGCTTTAAGCACCAATAAATCCTCAGGTACTTCAAACCAAGATTGGTGGCCAAACCAATTAAATTTATCCATTCTTCACCAACACGATCAAAAGTCTGATCCAATGGATCAAGATTTTGATTACAGAGAAGAATTTAAGAAACTTGATTACGATGCTTTGAAAAAAGATCTTAATGATCTTATGACAGACTCCCAGGATTGGTGGCCAGCTGATTATGGCCATTACGGTCCTTTCTTTATCAGAATGACTTGGCATGCTGCAGGCACATACAGAATTGGTGATGGTCGAGGTGGAGGCGGGACTGGGAATCAGCGTTTTGCACCACTAAATAGTTGGCCTGACAATGGAAATTTGGATAAAGCACGCCGTCTTTTGTGGCCGATAAAGCAAAAATACGGCAATAAGATTAGCTGGGCAGACTTAATCATCTTGGCAGGTAATGTCGCTATCGAGTCAATGGGAGGAAAAACTTTTGGATTTGGCGGAGGTCGTCCAGATATTTGGGCTCCAGAAGAAGATATCGATTGGGGCGCTGAAAAAGAATGGCTTGCTAATGAGCGATATTCTGGTGAGAGAGATCTGGCCAACCCTCTTGGTGCGGTACAAATGGGATTAATTTATGTTAACCCCCAAGGTCCTGATGGTGATCCTGATCCACTTGCAAGCGGTAAAGACGTTCGTGAAACATTTCGGCGAATGGCTATGAACGATGAAGAAACCGTTGCTCTTGTTGCTGGCGGCCATACCTTTGGAAAAGGACATGGTGCTGGAGATGAAGAGCATGTAAACGCTGAGCCAGAAGGCGCACCATTGGAGAACATGGGTTTTGGTTGGCAGAGCAGTCATGCATCTGGTATGGGCAGTGACACCATTACCAGTGGCTTTGAGGGTGCTTGGACGGCAAATCCTATAGTATGGGACAACGGTTACTTTGATCTTCTCTTTGGTTATGAATGGGAGAAGGTCGAGACACCAGCGGGCAAGATTGTTTGGCACGCGATCGATCAGAAAGAAGATGATAAGGCCCCAGATGCTGAAGATTCTTCTGTGCGTGTTCCAACCATGATGACCACGGCAGATATGTCGATGCGAGAAGACCCCGCCTATAGAGAGATCTCAAAACGTTTTCATGAGAACCCCGAGGAATTTGCCGATGCTTTTGCTAGAGCTTGGTTTAAATTACTGCATCGTGATATGGGTCCTCGTTCTCGTTATTTAGGTCCTGAGGTTCCGGACGAAGAGCTTATTTGGCAAGACCCAGTTCCTGAAGGTAATACCGATTATGATGTGGATGCAGTTAAATCAAAGATCTCAGAAAGTGGATTGACTGTTCAAGAAATGGTCGAAACTGCTTGGGCAAGTGCATCAACCTTTAGAGGCTCTGATATGAGAGGAGGGGCTAACGGAGCCCGCGTTCGACTTGCACCACAGAAAGATTGGGAAGCCAATAAACCTGAACAACTTGCTAGGGTATTAGGAATACTCGAAACAATTGCATCAGATTCTGGGGCTTCTATAGCCGATGTTATTGTTCTTGCTGGAAATGTAGGTGTTGAACAAGCCTCAGGTGCAGAAGTGCCTTTCACTGCAGGTAGAGGTGATGCCAGTGAAGAGCAAACTGATGCTGAATCATTTGAAGCTCTCGAGCCAGTGTCAGATGGTTTCAGAAATTTTCATAAAGATGGATTTTCTGTTCCTTCAGAGGAAATGCTGCTTGATAAAGCACAATTGCTTGGCTTAACAGCACCTGAAATGACAGTTCTTGTAGGGGGCATGAGATCCCTGGGAGTAACTTCTGATAATCATGGAGTCTTTTCTGAGACGCCGGGCAAGTTGAGCAACGATTTCTTTGTTAATCTTCTTGATATGGGTGTTGAGTGGAAGCCAACAGGAAGTAACACCTATGAAGCAACAGACCGTGCATCAGGTGAAAAAGTTAGAACAGCAACCCGAGTTGATTTGGTGTTTGGTTCAAATTCACAACTAAGAGCAATTGCTGAATTGTATGGGTCTGATGATTCGAAAGATAAGTTCGTATCAGATTTTATAGCTGCATGGACTAAGGTTATGAATGCAGATCTTCTTTAACTTAAGAAGTTAAAAAAATATAAAGGGGCTAGCAGCAATGCAGCCCCTTTCTCTTATTATAAAATAATACTCTACTGCTGTGCCTATGATAGAATGCCCGCATAAACAGTGATAATGCCCTTGATTCAACCTCACTTCTCAAGAATAATGAAGGACCATGGCAAAAGAATATAACGCTTCAGATATTGAAGTTCTTAGTGGGTTAGAACCGGTTCAAAAGCGACCGGGCATGTACACTGACACCGATTGCCCAAATCACTTAGCCTATGAAGTAATTGATAATAGCGTTGATGAAGCCATTGCAGGACACTGCAAGTCAATTCATGTTAATTTATTCAAAGACGGATCAGTTCAGGTGAAAGATGATGGCCGCGGAATGCCGGTTGATGATCATCCAGAAGAAAAAGTTCCAGCTGTAGAATTAATTTTAACCCGATTGCATGCAGGTGCTAAGTTCTCTAATAAAAGCTATAAATTTTCTGGAGGGCTTCATGGCGTTGGTGTTTCTGTTGTTAATGCTTTGTCAAAAAATCTAGAGGTTTGGATCAAGCGTCAAGGGCACGAATACAACCTAAGCTTTAAGGACGGTGAAAGATCATCAGAGCTTGAGGTGGTTGATAAAGTAGGGAAAACCAATACAGGAACAACCATTCGTTTCTGGCCTAATGAGAAGTACTTTGATGGTTCAGAAATAAAGGTTAAAGACCTAAAACATAACCTAAGAGCCAAGGCTGTGTTATGCCCTGGGTTAAAAATTAAGTTTCATGATGAGCAGACAAACGAGAAGCTTGAATGGCTTTACAAGGAAGGGGCTAATGAATACTTGTCAGAAGTTTTAGGAGATACCCCTTGTGTTCCACATGATCCTTTTTTTGGAAACAGCCAGAACGATAAATTAGAAATTGAATGGAGTCTGACCTGGCCTCAAGATGATCATGAAGGTATTCAAGAATCATATGTAAATCTGATTCCAACCAAAGCAGGTGGGACTCATGTTGCTGGATTTAGATCTGGGTTGTCGGATTCGGTTAAAGAGTTTGCGGATTACAGAAACCTTCTTCCTAGAGGGGTAAAACTTTCTCCTGAGGATGTTTGGTTGGGTTTAAGTTATATTTTATCGGTAAGGCTTGAAGAACCACAATTTTCAGGTCAAACCAAGGAAAAATTAAGCTCGAGGGCAGTCACAAGTTTGGTCTCAAACGTTATCAAGGACGCATTTACTCTTTGGTTAAATCAGCACTCTGAGGCAGGAGATCAGATTGTTGCCAGAGCTGTTGAGAATGCTCAAAAGCGAGCAAAAAAGACCGTCAAGGTCAAAAGAAAGAAAGCCACAGGAGGACCAACCTTGCCTGGGAAATTGGCAGATTGCACTAGCGACGAACCTGATCTATGTGAACTCTTTATTGTCGAAGGTGATTCTGCCGGAGGTTCGGCAAAGCAGGCAAGAGATCGGAAATATCAGGCTATTCTTCCACTCAGAGGCAAGATTTTAAATAGCTGGGAAGTTGAAGAGTCTAATCTTTTATCTTCACAGGAGATCAGTAATATTTCGCAAGCTCTCGGGGTTGAACCATCAGCTGTAGATTTGGTTAATCTTAGATACCATAAAATTTGCATCCTAGCAGATGCCGATTCAGATGGCCTGCATATAGCGACACTTATCTGCGCCTTGTTTGTTAAACATTTTAAAAAATTAGTAGAAGATGGCCATGTTTACGTTTCTATGCCACCGCTATATAGGATTGATGTTGGTAAAGAGGTTTTTTATGCTTTGGATGAAGATGAAAAAGATGATCATCTTAAGGCAATTGAGAAAAAGAAATCCAAAGCTAAGGTTACAGTTACTAGATTCAAAGGACTCGGAGAAATGAGCCCGATACAGCTTAGGGAAACAACCATGTTAGAAAAGTCTAGACGACTGGTTAGATTAACAATAGAAGATGAGAGTCAGACAAATGAGTTGATGGATAAGCTTATGGCTAAAAAACGCTACACTGATCGAAGGGACTGGCTTCAAGAAAAAGGTAATTTAGCAGAGATACAATAATGGGCAAGCAAGAAGAAATGGATTTTAAAAAAACATCAGGTGGTAATGATTCATCCGTTCAGCCTGTAAGTGAATTCGTCGAAAAGGCTTACCTTAATTATTCCATGTATGTGATTCTAGATAGAGCACTTCCGTTTATAGGCGATGGCTTAAAACCGGTTCAAAGAAGAATTATATATGCGATGTCAGAACTTGGTCTTTCAGCACAGTCTAAACCTAAGAAATCAGCTAGGACCGTAGGAGATGTTCTTGGAAAATATCATCCTCATGGAGATACAGCATGTTATGAAGCAATGGTTAATATGGCACAAGATTTTTCATATCGTTATCCAATGATTATTGGTCAAGGTAATTGGGGTTCCTACGATGACCCTAAATCTTTTGCTGCAATGCGATACACAGAGGCAAAACTTAGTGCCTATACAAAACTTATGCTCACTGAGCTAGGTCAAGGCACGGTTGATTGGAAATTGAACTTTGATGGCACACTAAATGAGCCTGCTTTTCTTCCAGCCCGATTACCAAACTTAATTTTAAACGGAGTGACAGGTATTGCTGTAGGAATGTCAACGGATATTCCTCCACATAATATTAAGGAAATTGCTTATTTGTTGGAAAAAATATTAAAAAATCCTGAAATTTCTATAGGCCAGTTGATTCGCTTAGGAAAGAATTTTCAAGGCCCTGATTTTCCATCTGGCGGAGAAATAATAACTTCACCAGAAGAAATAAAGAACATGTACAAAACTGGCAATGGATCAATAAAGATTAGGGCTAGTTATAAAAAAGAAAAAAACAGAATTGTGATTTATGAGTTACCTTACCAGGTCTCAGGCAATAAGATTATTGAGCAAATCGCAACGCAAATGAAAGATAAAAAGTTACCCTTATTGACTGATATTAATGATGAATCAGATCATGAAACTCCCATTCGTATTTCACTGACACCTAAATCTTCGAGAGTCAATGTGGATGAATTAATGAGCCATTTATTTGCAACGACTGACTTAGAGAAAAATATTAGGGTCAACATGAACATCATTGGTGTGGACGGCAAACCAAAGGTTTGTGATCTTAAGACACTCCTTAGTGAATGGCTGTCATTTAGGACAGAGACAGTTAGAAGAAGGCTCCAATATCGATTGGATGAAGTTGAATCAAGACTTCATATCCTGGAAGGCCTAATGGTTGTTTATCTGAATATTGATGAAGTGATAAGAATTATTAGAGAGGAGGACAAACCCAAAGAAAAATTGATGAAGAAGTTTAAGTTGACAGAAGTTCAAGCTGATTCAATTTTAAATCTGAGATTAAAAAATTTAGCAAAATTAGAGGAAGAAAAGATATTGATTGAAAAATCTGATCTCGAGAAGGAGCAAAATACACTCAGTAAGATTCTTAAGAGCAAGAAAAAAATAAATGAATTGATTCAAAAAGAAATCGCTAAGGACGCAAAGGAATATGGGGACGACCGAAGATCTAAACTCAACGAATCTGCATCGGTCTCACAAGCACTTGATCAAACTCAGCTTGCTAGCAGTGATCCAGTGACTGTTATCTTATCGCAGAGTGGATGGGTCAGGGCTGCAAAAGGGACGGTCGAGGAACCTGAGTCATTGAACTATAAAGCAGGCGATGGTTATTTGCACTCTGTTCCTGGTCGAAGCAACCAGTTTGCTGTCTTTATCGACAGCACTGGAAGGGTTTACAGCTTGGTAGCGGACTCACTCCCTTCTGCCAGAAGTCAAGGAGAACCATTATCAAGTCGTCTTAATCCACCTGACGGTTCTGCTTTTTCTGGTGTTATGTCAGGGAACCCAGAAACACATTGGTTACTGGCTTCAAGCAATGGCTATGGGTTTTTTGTAAAATTGGAGGATCTCTATAGCAAAAACCGTAAAGGCAAGGCTTGTCTTCGAGTTTCACCTGGTGCAAAAGTCTTAATACCTTCTAACGCATCAAGTGCCGGTTATCCGAAAAAAACTTTCGTTGTGGCTGCTAATTCAATTGGTAAATTATTAATTTTCCCGGCCAATCAATTAATGGAAATGACTAAAGGCAAGGGCCTTAAAATAATTGGAATACCGCCTAAGAAATTTAAATCAGGCAAAGAGGAGCTTGTTTCCGTTTTAGTTATAAATGAAGATGACTCGATTAGAGTTTATAGTGGCAAAAAACCAAAAATTATTAGACCTGATGAATTTGATCACTATATCAGTGAGCGAGGGAAGAGAGGAAGGGCCGTGCCACCGTTTAAGAAAATTGATCGTTTAGAAATTGAACCTAAATAAAAGAGAGAATACCAATGGTTGCATACAGCAGTGCTGATTTTAAGAATGGTTTAAAGGTCCTAATCGATGGCGAGCCATTCAGTATTGTGGAGTCGGGATTTCATAAACCAGGTAAGGGCCAGGCATTTAATAAATTAAAGTTAAAAAATCTTAAAAACGGCAGAATCTTAGAAAAAACCGTTAAGATTGGAGTCAGTTTGGAAGCTGCCGATGTTAATATTCGAGAAATGCAATATCTATATAATGACGGACAGAGTTGGCACTTTATGGATAATGAAACCTACGATCAATTAGCAATTTCAGAAAAGACAATAGAAGAGATAAAGAACTGGTTAACAGAGGAGGCTAATTGCAATGTCACACTTTGGAATGGGCAAGCAATTTCTGTTGAACCACCTAATAATATTGAGGTTAAGGTAACTAAAACAGAACCAGGTTTGAGAGGGGACACTGCTCAAGGTGGAGTAAAGCCTGCTGAAATTGCAACCGGAGCGACCATAAAAGTTCCTTTATTTATTGATGAAGGTGAACTTATTAGGGTCGATACACGAACAGGTGAATATTTATCGAGAGTAAAATAAGACCGATGGAACAGAAGTTTATCTATTATTTTCTAGTTGTTTTAATGATTATCCTAAGTATATTTGGGATCCAGAACATCTTTTCTCCCTTCTAATTATTGCCGTCCTTTTTGTCATGATCTTCTGACGGTGAACTTCGTTTACTGAAATACTTAAAGGAACGAACCAAGAAAATCACAACGACAATCAAAACTATAATCATTGCTTCCATATAAAATCCCCCTATGGATTTAATTTATCTAAATTTTGCAATGCATTCACCTAATTTTATTTGTTCGCCAAATTTTATGTGATCAGGGAATTTTATATTTCCTGAGCCAGGGAATAACATTAAGACGGTAGAACCAAGGTTAAAACGAGCGAATTCCTCACCTTTCTTGTAGATGTTTTTGTCTTTATCCGTGATTGATATTGAGGAGACATTCATTGCCCCAACCATAATCATGCAAAGATTCAATTTACTGCTCTCAAATTGAGTTATCTGTCTCACATTTTTTGTATACAAAGCATTAATTTTTTTCAAAGCTTGCTCATTAACTTTATAAGTCTTTCCACCTATTATCTGATTATGCAGAAGTTTTCCTTGATAAGGGAGATGAACGCGATGATAGTTATTCGGTGCTAAGTATATTGTTATGTAGAAGGCATTTTTGAAAGCTTGGATTAATTCAAGATCATTATTTAACAAATCACTGAGGTTGTAGTCCATGTTCTTGAGTTGGAAAAGTTTCCCATCACTAACCCTCCCGGACTCCAAAATTTTTCCATCCACAGGAGAGACTATGGTATTTTCAGTTTCATCAATAGGCCTAGAACCAGTTTCAAATTCTCTGGTAAAAAAGTCATTAAAAGAGGAATACTCATTCACATTTTTCCTAGCGAATTCTTCAAGACTGATTTTATAGCGGGCCTTAAAAATATTGATGAATAGATTTTTTACAAATCTTGCTTTGATCCTCGAAACTCTTAGAATCAAATATTGAAAAAAGTTTTGAACTAGGCTCATCGGGCTCATAAATATTAAATTATTGATAGTCTCAAGTTTCTATGTCTATGCGTTCTAATGTAACATCGAAAAATAATGAAAAACATCGGTTTAAAAACATCAACAGTAAATTCTTCAATTTCCAGTATCCTTGTAGAATTGGAGTTATTGTTGGATAGTAGCGATCTATTTTATGGTCATGGCTCTGTTAATGCAAAAGATGAAGCATTAGCTCTTATCCTCTCTGTTCTTAAGTCTGATTATCCACTGAGTAAAGAAATCTTAGGATCAAAACCTTCATTGGATGAGTATTCTAGAATTAATAATCATCTATTAGAGAGAATCAACACCAGAAAGCCAATGTCTTACATAACTGGAGAGGCCTATTTTTGTGGTCATCGCTTCTTTGTTGACGAGAGAGTACTGATTCCAAGATCTCCAATAGCTGAAATGATTCAGAATCAAATGCAACCATGGATTGATATGAAAAAAGTAAGCAGAGTTCTAGAAATTGGCACAGGTTCTGGTTGCATTGCTCTATCCATGGCCATTGAATTTCCTGAAATAGAAGTTGTCGCTTCTGATATTTCTGCACCAGCTTTAGAGGTTGCCAGAAAGAACAGAGAAGATAAAAATCTAGTTGATAAAGTTGAATTGGTTCATTCTGATTTATTTGAAAATATCTCAGGAACCTTTGATTTAATTGTTACTAACCCACCTTATGTGCCTGAGGAGGTTATGAGAGATTTACCTATTGAATATTCATTTGAGCCCCGCCAAGCACTGATAGCAGGCAACAAGGGACTGGATTTTATATCAAGAATACTGCAAGATGCTCCTCCGTTTCTAAATCAGAAGGGTATTTTGGTTGTAGAGGCGGGTGTTGCTGCAGAGGAACTGGAGAAATCAGAGGATTTATCATTTATGTGGGCAACATTTGAAAACGGAGGGGATGGTGTGGCGGTTATAGAAGCACAACATCTGAGTTAGAATCCGATACAATTAGAATTAGATAAGAGAATGAAATGGCAGGGAATACAATAGGAAAACTGTTTACTGTTACCACTTCTGGAGAAAGTCATGGACCCGGAATGGCAGCTATTGTGGATGGCTGCCCTCCTGGTATGGAGCTTTCAGAAGAAGATATTCAGCAAGAGTTAGAGAAACGAAGACCCGGAACATCTCGCTTCACATCGCAGCGAAAAGAACCCGATCAAGTAAAAATTATGTCAGGAATCTTCGAGGGAAAAACCACTGGTACTCCTATTAACTTAGTGGTTGGTAATGTTGACCAGAAATCTAAAGATTATTCTGCGATCAAAGATAAATTTCGACCAGGCCATGCAGATTTTTCCTATTACCATAAATACGGTATTCGAGATTATCGTGGAGGGGGGAGGTCATCAGCTAGAGAAACTGTAATGAGAGTGGCTGCTGGTGCAATAGCTAAAAAATACCTCAAAGAAAGATTGGGAATGGAAATATACGGCTACCTTAGTCAGCTAGGCCCAATCCTAGTTGAGTTAAAAGAAAAAGATTTTATCGGCACCAATCCTTTTTTTGCAGGAGACCCTGAA
>CAZLQT010000001.1:20867-56554 GCA_964561815.1 uncultured Woeseia sp. | reverse complement strand
AAATTCAATCGCTGGAAATTCATAATTTGATAAGACATCAGAATTGACTACCCAGAAGTCCTCTTCAAGGAAATATCCTTTTTCCTGGGCATTAAAAATTGCGCCCGCAGTCCCTAAGGGTTTGGTTCCTTCATCTATGAAGTATGTTTTTAGTCCAGGTAGATCTATACCGTCTACCAGTGCCTCGATTTGTTCGCCAAATCTGGAGCCATTAATTACCATTTCTTTAACCCCATGTTTATATAGATGAAAAATATTTCTTTCCAATAGACTCTGTTTGCCAACTTTAACTAGAGGCTTAGGTTTCTCTGCTGTCAGGGGCATAAGCCTTGTACCCAATCCTGCTGACAGAATCATAGCCTTCATTGTGGTTGAGAAGAATTAATAAAATCATTGAGGGGCTCAAGAACATCGTATTTCTTTGAGATCTTTTTCAAATAATCCAAAGTTCTAGGGACATCTTCCATGTAATTGGGTTTTCCATCCCTGTGTTTAAGTCTCGAAAAGATACCAATAGCTTTTAGATGCCTCTGACAGCCCATTAAATCAAAATCAGTCTCAAATTTTTCATAAGAAATATCCAGCGTATTTTCATTAGTTAATCTTTGATACACCAATTCAAGCCAATGCCTTATTTCTTTATCTGATAATTCAATATAGCAATCCCTTAGAAGGGAAACTAAATCATATGTTATAGGCCCCAAAACAGCATCTTGAAAATCAATAATACCAAGCTCATCTTGATTGGAGATCATGATATTCCTTGAATGATAATCTCTATGAACAAATACTTGTGTTTGTTTTAAGGCGCTCTCTGATAAATGCTTAAAACACTCCTCTAGGTTAAATTTATTCAATTGTGACGTATTCATTTCAAGCTCTTTAATACAATACCAATCAAGAAATAGATTCATTTCTGTTTCAAGAAGTTCTAGGTCATAAAGAGGTAATTGGTCTAAAAAAGCATTCCCATTTTTTTGAATTAAAACAAGTATGTTTATCGCTTGAGTGTAGAGTTCTTCTCGGTTTGTTTTTTTTGATGTATCTAGATTATGATCGAATAGAGTTGATGGACCAAGATCGCTTAGAATAAAAAAACCCTTAGATAAATCCTTTGCATAGACCTTAGTGGATGGAATTTTCATTTTCTTTAATATTTCAGAAATAAGAATAAACTGAAGGTTATTCTCTTTATCAGGCGGTGAATCCATAATGATATAGGTGGCACCTGAACGATCATTTACACGAAAATAGTTTCTAAAACTAGCATCTGAATTAATTGGATAAATCTCTATCTGTGATGAGTCGAGAGTTTCTATAGCCCATCTCTCTAATAGTTGGTATCTTTTCTCTGGATTCATATAAAATTAATTAACTGTTGATTTTTCATAACTATAGGATCATGAAACATTCTAGACTTAATGCGTTTTCCTTAATAGTTTTTATTGCTATTACTCTGAACCCTATAAAGGTTTTAGCAACCACCTGTCTAGCCCCAAAAATAGATCCAATATCCAGTTTATTGACCAAGAATGAATCATGGGCCATCGAAACAGGAGAATTAACAGGGGCGATTGGCGAAGAAATAGAAATTAGAGATAAAATCAAAATTGTCTCTGGTCCAAATAATATTATTGCTGAAGAGGTCCTCTATAACGAAGATGCGGGCAGAATCAGAATCAATAAGGGCTTAATCCTTGAAAACAACAACCTATTGGTTTTTGCAGAAAGTGCTGTGATTGAAACAGACAATAATAATGCTGTTATTACAGCGACAGACTACCAATTACTATCGCCTCAGGCGAGAGGCAGAGCAGAAGAAATAAGGGTAGAATCAGAAAACGAATTTACTCTAATCAAGCCCTTTTACACCTCATGTGCTAACAATGATGACACTTGGGGTATAACAGCGGAGGCTATACAGATAAAAAGCGATGAAGGCATCGCAAAAAATCTAGTTTTGAAAGTAAAAAATACCCCAATATTTTTTCTGCCTTATCTTTCCTTCCCGGCATCTGAAAAAAGAAAATCAGGAATCCTTATTCCTAACTTTGGGTCTTCATCAAAAAAAGGCACAGAGATTGAAATGCCCTATTATTGGAATATTGCACCAAATATGGACATGGTAAGCTCTATCAATTGGATGGGGAAAAGAGGAACTCAATTAACTAATAAATTCAGGTTCCTTACCTCTAGACAAAATGGTGAGATCAGCTTTGATATTCTGCCAAATGATGATATTACAGGCAGCACTCGGAATTATATTGGCATTGATCAAAGCATAAATTTGGCCTCAAACTGGAGAGTAAGAATAGATGGAGAGTATGCCTCTGATAATGAGTATTTTGAAGATTTAACCGGCAGTATAAATTCAACAAGCAGGACTCATTTATTCAGAACCATTCATATGCAAGGGTTTTCTGAGAACTGGCTTTTGGACATAGGAATGGATAATTTTCAAATCTTAGATCAGTCCATTTCACTAGATGATAAGCCGCATAGAATTCTGCCCTATGTTGACTTTAATGGCCAATGGGTAAATAAAAAATCGAATCTCTCTTATGGATTAGACCTTAATCTTGCTCACTTTGATAGCAGTGTAAATATCACTGGTACTCGGTTCCATGCGATGCCTAATCTCTCTAAGACTTTTAACTTTAATGGCCTACAGGTCAAGCCAGAGATTGAGCTTGATCTGACATCTTATAATCTTGAAGGATCCGCTGATGATGCTGTGGAGGAAGATAGGCCCAATAGAACAGTGCCAATCTATAGTCTGGATATACAGGCGCTATTTAAAAAGAATTGGGAAGATCAAGGCTACATACAAACATTAGAACCTAGAATCTTAGGTGTTTATATACCTTTCAAAAACCAAGATGACTTTCCTGTTTTTGATTCTATTGTTCCCGATCGTAATATTTATGAGCTGTTCAGAAAGAATAGATATCTTGGTCAAGATAGGATTGGAGATACTTCCAAGTTATCGTATGGAATAACTTCCAGAATATATGGCAAAGAAAATTCATCAGAGTTCTTTAACTTTACATTTGGTAAAACACGATACTTCAAAGATCGAAAAATTAATTTACCAGGTGAATTACCCAACAATCATGATTCATCAGCTTATCTAGCCACTATGCAATGGTCTATTAATCCTCGTTGGAGGCTAAAATTAGGTCATGTGTGGGATTCAGACTATAAACAAACAAATAAAACACAAATTGGTATTCGATATAAGTCAGCGGATTCAAAAATAATGAACCTATCTTATCGATATAGAAAAGAAAGCTTGAAACAATTGGACGCTTCATTCTCCTGGCCTATTAGAGACAAATGGAACTTTGTTGGTCGATATAATTACTCGATCAAAGATCGCAAATCGCTGGAACACTTTTTTGGCATTGAATATGAATCATGCTGTTGGGGAATTAGAGCTATTTCAAGAAAACATTTAATATACCGTAACGGAGAAACGGATACCTCATTCTCAATTCAATTCGTATTTAAAGGATTAGGCGAGGTAGGTATGCCAATAGAAAACCTTCTGGAAGAAGGAATATTGGGCTATGATGTTCCATAAATTTTAAGCAAATGAAAAAACAACTAACAGCAATCGTCTGCACCCTAATGATATTTAGTTCAGGGGTAGACTCACAAACTAGGGAACTCAGTAGTTCAGGTGAGTTCATCGATAGTGTTGTTGCAATAGTTAATGATGGAATCGTATTAAGAAGTGAGCTTGAAAATCAGCTGGGTCTTATAATTGCAACCCTAGAAAAGCAAGGCGGTCAAATGCCTCCTATGGAAACTATAAGAGAAGACGTGCTTGAGCGACTCATTCTTCAAAGAGTCCAATTACAAAGAGCTGATAGATATGGAATTAGGATTACTGACGAAATTTTAAACAATGCAATAGCTAATGTTGCTAGTAATAATAACGTTAGTTTTGAAGAGTTTCCTGGTGTCCTCGCTCTAGAGGGGATTGAATATAATGATTATAGAAATGAGTTAAGACAACAGTTAATTATTGAACAACTAAGGCAAAGAGAAGTGATCTCAAGAATTGCTGTGACAGAAAGCGAGCTGGATAGTTTTTTAGTCTTTCAAAAAGAGCAAGATGCACTAAATTATGATTATAATTTATCTCATATATTAGTAGCAACAGGCTCACGAGCTGGGCGTAAAGAAATTGAAAACAAAGAATCTTTGATCTATGAGCTTGAAAACAGAATAACTCAAGGTGAAGATTTTGCTCAATTAGCAAGAGAAAACTCTGGTGGACAACAAGCAGCTTCCGGTGGAAATTTAGGATGGATGAAAGGCAACCAATTGCCTGAAATCTTTATTAAAGTAGCTAGTCAACTTCAACAGGGTGAACTGAGTCAACCGTTTCAAACATCCAGTGGATTTCACCTACTCAAACTCAATCAAATAAAAGGAAATGAGCCAATTCTTGAAGAACAAATTCAAGTAAGACATATATTGATCAAAACTAATGAAGTCCTTGATGATTCAGCTGCCGAAGAAAAACTGAAAACAATACGACAACAAATTATTGACGAAGGAAATTTTGGGGCTGTCGCTGCTGCAGTTTCAGAGGATGCTGGCTCTGCTCAAGATGGAGGGGATATGGGCTGGGCCCCACGAGGTTTCTTTGTACCTGAATTTGAGGACGTCGCCTATTCATTGGAAAAAAACGAAATCAGTCAGCCTTTCCGATCAAGATATGGTTGGCATATCATCGAATTTCTCGGCGATAGAGTTTTTGATAACACTGAAGAAATACAAAGACGAAAAGCTATCTCGGCGATTAGAAATTCTAAGCTTTCAAGCGAAATAGAGATCTGGTCAAGAGAGCTTAGAGACGAGGCATTTGTTGAAATTCTTCCTTACAATTAATAACAATCATATAAACAAAAAATGAATCCGCCTTTTGTTGTCACTTCAGGGGAACCAGCTGGGATTGGGCCTGACATTTGTTTGTCCATTGCTAAAAGGGCTGATAATTCAGATTTTGTAATCTTTGGTAATATTGATTTATTAAAGAAAAGAGCTGAGATGCTTGATCTAGATCTCTCTCTTATCGAGTATCATCCCACTAAAGAACCAGCAGAATTAGGAAACAATGAGGTCTTTGTCACCAACTTTGATCTCTATGAAGAATGTTATGCGGGCTCGCTTAATAAAAAAAATAGCGCCTATGTGCTTGAGATGATTGAGTCTGCTGTTGAGGCTTGCCTTAAAGATGAATTTAAAGGCTGTATAACTGCCCCTGTTAGCAAAGAAATTATTGCTGATTCAGGTTTTTATTTTAAAGGGCATACAGAATTCTTAGGTAAGTTGTGCGGTAAGAAACCTCTGATGTTTTTTGTATCTGAAACAATGAAAGTCGCACTTGCAACAACCCATGTATCACTCAAAGATGTATCAACAATGATCACAGAGAATCTGATTGCCAATGCATGTAAAATTATTTCGAACGATCTAAAGCTTTATTTTACTGAATCAGAGCCAACCATAGGTGTCTTAGGTCTTAATCCTCATGCCGGAGAAAATGGATTATTAGGTAAAGAAGAACAAAAGATAATCCTCCCAGTTATTAACGACTTACAAAATCAAGGTTTAAAGATAGACGGGCCACTGGCTGCAGACACGGCCTTTCTTCAAAAGCCTAAGAGCGATATCATTCTGAGTCTATATCATGATCAAATATTGCCTCTGTTTAAATATAACAACCCTCATCAAGCAGCAAATGTTACCTTGGGTCTAGAAATTATAAGAACCTCTGTAGATCATGGCATCGCCCTTGATCAAGCAGGCAAAAAAGATGCCAACAATCAGAGCTTGCATTTTGCCTTAGATACAGCAAAAAAGATGGCTAATCATGCAGAAAAAAAACGCAGTCAGACCTCGTAGACGTTTTAGTCAAAACTTCTTACACGACAAGAATATTATCAACAAAATTGTTGGCTCTATTGATCCGCTGGAAGATGATCATGTCATAGAAATAGGTCCTGGTCGTGGTGCGCTGACTTTTGCATTGCTTCAAAAACTTAATCGGATTGAGGTGATCGAGATAGATAGGGACTTGGTTAGCAAGCTAAGAGAGAGTCAAGAAAGTAAGAAGATAAATATCCATCAAATAGATGCCTTAAAATTTAACTTTGCATCTTCATATGGCGACAAAAAAATAAGAATTGTTGGTAATTTGCCATACCACATCTCTACTCCATTAATTTTCCACCTCATTAAATTTAATGAGTATTTCGATGATTTGCATTTGATGGTTCAAAAAGAAGTAGCTGATCGAATAGTGAGTAAACCAAATTCAAAAATATACGGAAGACTATCGGTGTCAATACAAGCAAGATGCACTGCTGAAAAAGTTTTTGACGTTAAGCCAACTGCCTTTTACCCAAAACCAAAAGTTATGTCATCGCTGGTAAAGATAAGCCCTAAACCCCCATTAAATATGACTATTGATGCAGAATTAAACCAAATACTAATCTTAGCCTTCAATCAAAGACGTAAAAAAATTAGTAACTCATTAAAAGATGCTTTCACAATCGATGAAATAAAGAAATTAGGTATTGATCCAGAATCAAGACCTGAAAACCTAACTGTAAATGAATTCTTGCGTTTGTCTAAAAGAGGCGTCAAACAATGACAAACTATGCTTTTGGAGACCTACAAGGTTGTTATGAAGAACTAAGGCTGCTCCTTGATCACATCGAATTTGATCCTGCTTCAGATAAATTATGCTTTACAGGAGATTTAGTAAACCGAGGCCCTGACTCATTAAAGGTTTTAGAGTATTTATATTCAATCAAGGAATCTGTTGTGAATGTTCTCGGCAATCATGACTTTCATCTTATTGCTCTAGCTCTAACTGATAAAGAGTTGAGATCTAAGGACGATTGCTTAAGACCAATATTATCGTCAGCTAATAAAATTAACCTTATAGAATGGCTCAGACATCAGCCTCTGTTCCATATCGATGAAGAATCAGATGCCCTAATTGTTCACGCCGGAGTTCATCCATTATGGAGTTTAGAGAAAGTTAGAAAATACGGTGAAGAAATTGAATCGGTTATAAGAGGAAATAATGCAAGTGCGTTTTTTAAGTCTATGTATTCTGATGACTCATGGTCAAGTGGCTTAGTTGGCAAAAAACGATTTAACGCCATTGTAAATTCTTTTACAAGGATGCGATATCTAAATCAGCTAGGTCAATGCGATTTTGAAGAAAAAGACTCTCCAGAAAATGTCACTGATGGTCTAATCCCTTGGTACATATACCCGAATAGAAAGGTAAAAAATAACCTTATAGTCTTCGGTCATTGGTCATCTTTAGGGTATTTCCATGGCCAAAATGTAGTCTGTCTTGATGGCGGTTGCGTGTGGGGAGGAGAACTTGTGGCAATAGACATAAGCAAACCTGATGAGCCTATTAGAATAAATAGTCTTAAATTGAAATAGGTGCCTTGATATGAGGATGGCATTGATAGTTGGCCAACTCGAAATCTTCGTAAGCATAGTCATATATTGAATCTGGCTTTCTTTTGATGTTTAGTGTTGGTAATTCATAAGGCTCCCTTGAGAGCTGTTCTTTAGCTTGCTCCATATGATTAAGATACAAGTGGACATCACCTCCAGTCCAAATAAAATCGCCTACATTAAGATCGCACTGCTGTGCAAGCATGTGGGTCAATAAGCTGTATGAGGCAATGTTGAACCCTAGCCCCAAGAAAGTGTCGCAGCTTCGCTGATAGAGTTGACATGATAATGCTCCTTGAGAAACAAAAAATTGAAACAAGGCATGGCATGGCGCTAAAGCCATTTTATTGTTTTTTACATTATCTTGAGGTGAAATGCTTTCATCGGGTAGATCGGCAACATTCCAAGCGCTGACAATAATTCTTCTGGAGCTTGGATTATGTTTCAACTGATCAATAACATTTTGTATCTGGTCAATGGAGCCCCCGCTATTTTGGTCTGGCCAGTGACGCCATTGATAGCCATAAATAGGTCCTAAATCCCCACTCTCATCTTCCCATTCATCCCAAATATGCACACCGTTGTCCTTCAATTCATTATTATCTGTAGAGCCATTTAAGAACCAAAGCAGTTCGTGTACAACGCCTTTAAAGAAGATTTTTTTTGTGGTCAATAAAGGAAAACCATCCTTTAGATTGAAACGCATTTGATGACCAAAAAAACTTCGAGTACCTGTACCAGTTCTATCTTCTTTTACCTCGCCTTCATCGAGAATCTTTTGAAGTAAATCTAAATACTGTTGCACTCACGTCTCCCTTTAAAAAATATTGGATTATTTTACCTTTAACTTATGACTAATAATAATCCAAAATCCAATGAACATCATTGGTAGCGTCAATACTTGTCCAAGTGTTAGCCAATCGTCAAATAAATAGCCAATATGAGCATCAGGTAATCTAAAGAATTCAACAAAGACTCTAAAAAATCCATAAACAATTAAAAAAACTGCTGAAGGAAATCCGATTGGCCTTTTCTTAGAAGTGTATATCCATAAGATAATAAATAAAATTAAGCCCTCCAGAGTTGCTTCATAAAGCTGAGTTGCATGTCTAATGGTTCCATTCACCAAAAAACCAAAAGGTGAATCTGTAGGTCCTCCCCAAAGCTCGCCGTTAATAAAATTGCCAATCCTGCCTAAACCAAGACCAATTGGGACCAAAGGCGCTACAAAATCAATCACATTGATAAAAGGCTGTGAAGTCTGTCTTGAAAAGGCAAAAGCTGCAAGCAATACTCCGAGTAAACCGCCATGAAAAGACATTCCTCCATTCCATAACTGAGGCAGAGCAATCAACCAACTCATTGGGTCACTGAGTAATTGATTAGCATCATAGAAAATCATATAGCCCAGCCTCCCCCCTAGGATCACTCCAAACACAGAATAAAAAATCAAATCGTCAACTTGTTCTTTTGCGACCGGCGACCAATCTTGCTGAACTCTATATCCTGCCAATAAGTAAGCAGCAACAAAACCCAGTAAATACATGATCCCATACCAAGCAATGGCTAAGGGGCCAATACTAATGGCTATTGGGTTAATCTCAGGATAAACAAACATTTATCATCAACTTAAATTTACCAGGGAATAATGCCTTTGTCGTAGTTGATAGCTTTACCCCTATTCTTCCTGTTTGTTTTTGGATTTATTTCTTCAATAACTTCTATCAAGCCAAGTGCGCTCTGGTCAATGGTCACGACTCCTGGGCCAGACAAAGGGTAGCCTGAAGCTTCAAGCAATGCCGTTTCTACCATTCCTGGTGCGATCAATGCCGATATCACGCCTTTTGACTTCAAACTAACATTCATAGCTATGACACCCATATTTAAGGCAGCTTTGCTCATCCTATAGAAATAAAATCGATCAGAATTACCCGTGATCTGCATAGACCCTAATCCACTCGTCATTGACACAATTTTTTTCTGATTGCTAAGAGCCACGTTGTCGGCAAAGGCCTCTCCAACCTTTAAAGGTCCATAGGCATTTACTAGCATAATTTTCTCAAAAGTTGATTGGTCTAGGGATCCGAAACTCTGTGCCTGGACATCTCCAAGAATCCCAGCGTTATTAATAAGAACATCGATAGGTATTCCTTCGTATTTTGTTGCAAGTTGATTAATTTCATCTAGATCTGTGACATCCAATTCTTCGATCAATATATTGGGATACTCAGTAGCTAGATCCTTAAGATCTTGTGCCCGATTTGGGCTGCGACATGTGGCGATAACATTCCAACCCTTTATTGCATAATTTTTAGCTAAACCAAAGCCTATCCCTCTGTTAGACCCAGTAATAAAAACAGTAGGTTTATTTTGATTGTGGATTTTGACATTCGAATGATCGGCATTAACTGTTGATAAACCAGTTAACAGATAGCAAAAAAAAGTAATAGAAAATAGTTTTATAATTGATGATTCTTTCATCTGGTTACTCCTTATTTGAGTTGTCTATTGTAAATAATAGTATAGCTTATTCATAACTCATTCTTGTTGACTGCACAATTAGGTCATACAATAGTACTAAAGGAGAGAAAATTATGAAAAATCGAATGATATTATTTCTATCCTGTGTGATCTTTATTGGATTCTATGCATCCTCTTCACAAGCAAGTGGTCACCATGATAGTGAGTCTAACAAGCCAAGCGGCACCGGTCATTGTACCTACATGTCTGATAATCCTTTTGCAGGAGACCCTTACAAAGCATGCAGAACAAACGTATCTGAGCATTTTTGTGAAAGCTATCCAGATGTTGGTGATGGAATGGTCAATATTATGGACCCAGTCTATGCAGAGGGTGATTGCCCAAGAGAGGGGTCAATTGGATCTTGCGAAAGAGGTGGATGGGAAGAAGTCTACTACGAAGACAGTAACACAGGACCTATGGGTGTTGAGTTTGGGTGCAACTTTGCAGGAGAATGGTTAACCCCTTAAAATAGCTTTTTTTTAAATCCAAACTTTCCTATATAACGAAAGATTGGTTAATTTTTAATAAAAGGCTATGAAGTGGCACAACCTGTTAGGTCATTAAATATATATGATAGAAGAGTGTCTGCTATGCAATCAGATCATAATGATTCAATTCTAGCGAGAATAGCTGCTGGTGAAGATGGCTCGTTTGAGCTTCTCATAGAAAAATATGGAAACCTAGTGTGGTCGATTGGCAAAAAATTCTTATATAGGCAATCTGATGTTGAAGATGCTGTGCAAGAAGTATTTATCGCGATTTGGAAATCAGCCGATAAATTCGACGCCAGTAAAGCAAAAGAAATAACTTTTGTCTCAATGATAGCTAGACGTCGATTTATTGATCATCTTAGGAAAATTAGTAAACATAAGAACCTTGAATCTATTGATGAAGACAATAGCGGACATCAACTTTATAAAGAATCAATCTTAAATGAATCGACAGATCTCCAATTAATACAAAATGCGATTAAAAATTTAGATATCGATGATCAAGAACTGCTTAAATTATCTATATATCAAGGGTACAGTCATTCTGAAATTTCAAAGTTACTCAATCTTCCTCTTGGAACAGTAAAAACAAGAATCAGAAGAAACTTGATAAAAATAAAAGAAATTTTTGAAACCAATGAAACCGAAGCAATCCTTAACTTAAATAATGCCTAGAGAAGAGAAAAAACAAGAAAGACTATTTGATTTACTTGTGTTGAAGTCAACGCAACGACTTTCTCCAGACGAGCAAAGAGAGTTAAATGAACTGCTTGATCTTTTTCCTGAATACACTGAGGATTATTTTCATGAAATGACGGCGCTGGCACAAATAAGTTTTTACTCACAAGATAACTTTAATAATGAGATGCTACCCAAGCAAATGCGTAAACGGATTCTTCATGAGTATAGAACAGAGTTGGGCCAATCAACGCTGATGGATTACATCAATCACTATGTGAGAGTGTTCTTCTATAAACCTCAGTATGCTTGGACATTGACTGTACTTATGGCTATAGGCCTCTCCTTTTCTATGATTGAGTTTAGAACTTATGATGGGAATTTCAGATATTTACCTTTAAAAAGAGCTGTTCTGGAAAATACAGCAACAGATATGATCCAATTTCCCTGGCATTCTAGATCCACATCACTAGAAGCGATATCTGGAGACATAATCTGGACTGATCAAGGGCAGAAAGGGTTTATCAAGATCACTGGTTTGCCAATGAACGATCCCACCCAAAATCAATACCAAGTCTGGATTGTTGATCCCTTAAAGCATGAGCAACCAGTCGATGGCGGTGTCTTTGATATCACTCGAATAGATAAACCGGTAATTATTCCAATCAACCCTAAGCTCCCTATCTCAAAAGCAGTTGCTTTTGCCATAACTTTGGAGCAACCAGGTGGTGTTGTTGTTTCTGATCAACCATTATTATTAACCGCTCCTAAAGAACGTCCAAAAATTCAAATCTGAATCACTTTATATAGGAATACTTATGAAACGAAAGATCCTTTTTATAGCATTCTTGGCCAGTTTTTCATTGGCTGTTTTTGCTGGTCACCATGAAAAAAATATTGGCTCAGAAAATGTAGTTTCTGCTACAAAATTTATGAATACGCTCCTCACAGATAGAGATACAGCTGATTCCCTTTTGCATGAAGACTTTGATTTTATGTTTATGGGTGTCTCACAAATTTCCAATGTTAAATACAACAAGCAGACATACTGGTCGGTTTGGATGGATAATGTTGTTGCCCCTTTAGTGCCCGGAGGATTTACAAAAGTTGAGGTTACTGATGCTATAGGAGATAAGGACAGTGTTGCTCTAATGGTTGAGGGAGATGCTGAGGGAGTTAATGGCCGTTATAACAACAAATACGTGTTTATCTTTAGATTTCAAGAGGGCAAGATTATCTCACTAAGGGAATACACTAGCGACCTACTCGTTGAAACACGCTTATATAAACAAAAACTAGTTGAAGATAACTAGCTCTTAAGCTTTCTGGAAGATTTTATCTGTAATCAATAATCCCTAATTTAGGAGAGTAGGCAGTCATCTAAAATTGCCTTAGGGGAGCACAACTCATAAACTACCTACTCATTGTATTTTTCGTTATTAGATTTAGATTGGATTTTTATTTTGAATAGATGAAACAGTTTTTTAGAACCACTTTCAGACTCTGCTTAGGACTTATAATTCTTGGTTATGGCTATCTTGTTGTGTATGCCTATCTGCCTGTAGAAGAAACCCCGAGCAGAACATTAGCGACTAATAAAGATCTGTTTATCGAGATCAGAGGTTATGATATACGTTACAGAGAATATCTTGCAGCAAAGGAAAACAGTCCGAATTTAATCCTAATTCATGGGTTTGGAAATAATTTACATTCTTGGCGATCAATCACACCTATCCTCTCTGAGGTATATAATATTTATGCTCTTGATCTCCTTGGTTTCGGGCTATCAGATAAACCCACAGATTACGATTACAGTAATCTCAATCAAGCTGAAACCATAAGTCAACTTGCTGACGCACTTGATCTTAACTCATTCATAGTCGGAGGTCATTCCTTAGGTGGGGCCATTGCTTTTCATGTGGCTATGAATAATCAGAAAACTAAAGGTTTGATCCTGTTTAACCCCGGCATCATCAACACAGGTGTACCTGAGTTTGCTAGATACCTTAATTTGATATTCCCCTTCGCTAGGGTGTCAGCAAAACAATTTGCTGATCGAGATTTTAGAGAAGAGTTCCTGAAACGTTCTTATCATGACCCATCTATTGTAGACGAGAAAGTCATGAATGAAATTATGCTCGGAGCAAAATCTGAAGGTTATCTTACAGGAACGACAAGCATGCTAAATAAGTTCTATGATGCTAATGAAGCTGATCTGATGCACAGAGTTAATAATCCAACACTAATAGTCTTTGGCGTTGAGGATCGTAATAAATCGATGGAAGAAGCGCTACAGTTAAAAAATGGTTTTAGAAATAGTAAACTGGAACTAATAAAAGATGCTGGCCACTATGTGCATGAGGAATCACCGATTGTTGTTGCTGAGAGCATTATTAAAGAGATGACTTTTCTAACAGAGAAAAATTAGTTTATAAAATTATGCCAAAAATAGTCCGAGCCAAAATTAAACATCAGGATGAAATTTCTAGGCTCTTTAATCTCTATAGAATATTTTACAAAGAAGAGAATGACCCTAAAGGGACGCTTCAATTTATTAAAGAAAGGCTAGAGAATGGTGATTCAACCATATTTGTATCAATGAACGATGATGAGAGTTTGAATGGTTTTGTCCAGCTTTACCCCTCATTCTGCTCAGTGAGCATGATACCCATCCTCATCTTGTATGACCTATTTGTTGACCCAGAAAAGAGAACCGGTGGTATAGGAAGAGATTTAATGAATAAAGCAAAAGATTACGCCAGAGAAAATGGCTTTAAGCGATTGGAACTCTCTACAGCAAAAGACAATTTCATTGGTCAATCCCTATATGAGTCTCTGGGTTATGAGGTTGATAATGAATTTTTACAATACAGTCTAGAAGTAACCGACTAATTTCTATAACGAATATTCAGCTACCCCTGCAAAACTCCTCTTTGGTGCTGCAAAACCTGTGTCAATTGAACCGACAACTTCGCCATTGTCTAATCTTACTTTTAACATAATCCCTGAAAAAATATTTGCCGTAAAAAAATGCACTCCATCAGATGAGGGGGTGACCTGTGCAATCCCCCACCCATGCTCCTTCAAATCTATAGTTTGAATTACCGAACCCTTCTCGTCCAAGATCTCGATATAATCGCCTCGAGAGTGCAATAATCTGCCGTCCGGTAAATAATTGACAGCTATGGCGACCACCTGGTCTGTTAAATCACCAGGAAGCACAACCAAATCCTCCATTTGTTCTCGATGAATAATATCGTAACGCATGACTTTCTTGCCAATCTCCGTTGTGTAGGTGATGTATTCTTCGCTTGGGTGCATGGTGGTGTGGGTAACTCCCTTAAACTGATGAAATTCTGGTGAATAAGCAACATCAAAAACATCAACCAACTCTAGATCTGCATTAAACTTATGAATATTTGCATAGCCGACTAGATCTAGACCCGGTAAACGCTTCATGAAACTTCCCGGATAAGGAGTATTACCAACAAGGCATTCTCCCAAATAGATATTACCCTCTTTATCAAAAGTGGCATTAGAGAATGCGCGATCACCAAAATCATGGTTGGGCATTTGTCGTCCATCTGGAGACACCCTAACCACAATGTGATTGTGCATATCAAAACCCCAGAGTACACCATCAGGGTCAATGGTCAGACCGATCACTAAGTGCTCAGTACCCTCAGTCCATAAGACCCCTTTCGGCTCAAGATTATTGGTATATTGGAGAATTCTTCCATCTCCTTTATGATCATCAACCTCATCATTTAGATAGGTACAGCCTAAAAAAATATCGCCAGCTTCAAAAGGTTTCATGGTGCTTTCTTTTGAGTTTTCTTTTTTCATATTTTTTTAACTAAAACTAATCGATAATATAACGCTAATATTAGAATTGATTGATCAAGAGTTAAATAAATTTTTATGTTAAAAAAAATCTTTAAAAACACGCTGATCATTTCGCTGTCTGCTCTTGGTATCTTTTTGCTGAGTCTTTTATTTGGTGCACGATACCCAATGGAAAAAAGCGTGGATGAAATCGAGGCAAAATATTTACTCAGCAGCTCGTCTTTTAAAAATATCGATGGGGTAAACATTCATTATACTGATGAAGGCTCAGGGCCGGTGGTGCTCTTGCTACATGCGAATTACGCCAATTTGATTGACTGGCACCCTTGGGTTCAAAAACTCACGCCGGATTACAGAATTATTAGACTGGATATACCCGGTCACGGGTTAACTGAAGCTGATCCATCGAATGATTATTCAATGTCTCGCACTCTTGTTTTGATCGAAAAGCTGCTTCTCCATTTAGAAATAGACAAGTTAAGCATAGCCGGTGCCTCTTTGGGAGGAACTATTGGAATACATTTTGCTAACCAGAACCCCGAAAAAGTAGAGAGTCTTATTTTGGTTAGTCCGGGTGCGCTTAATCCAAGGATCAGAGGCAGTGATCAACCTGCCCACTTACCCAAAGCATTTAATCTAATAACTCAAATAACACCAAGATCATTGGTAAAAGGCCTTTTATCTGGAGGATTTGGAAATCCTGAAAATGTAGATGAAGAACTCGTCACTCGATGGCACGAGCTCTTATTAAGAGAAGGCCAAAGAGACGCACAGATGGCAAGGATGAGACAATATATCTCTGGAAATATCGATGAGGTCATTAATCAAGTTAAATCGCCTGTTCTTATTATGTGGGGGAAACAGAATAGAGTGGTTCCAGTTGAGTTAGCCTATGAGATGGAAAATCTATTAATCAATTCGCCCGCTGTTGAAATTATTACTTACGAATCCGGCGGACACCAACTTGTCCAGGAACTCGGTGAGAAGACAGCTATTGACGCCATGGAATATTTAGTAAAATCAAACCAAGGAGTAATTCAATGAAATTATTTATTAAATCGATGATTCTACCGATGGTTATATTCTCTAAGCCAATCTTGGGCTCCAGTGATTACTTAGAACTAGGCAGATCTATTTTATCTGACATGGTTAAGATTGAGTCAACGGCTGATATGGGGCTCGCTACTGAAGTTAGTGAACTTTCAAAAGAAATTCTTTTAAAGAATGGATTCGATGATGCCGATCTTAAAGTTGCAGGGCCCACAGAGACTTCCAAAGGTTTATACGCTGTATACAAAGGTAAATCGTCAAAAAAACCGGTAATTGTTATGGCGCATATCGATGTAGTACCTGCTGTAAAAGATTCCTGGGATACTGACCCTTTTGAACTAGTTGAAATCGATGGCTTTCTTCATGGCCGTGGGTCTAGCGATAATAAAGGCGGTGCCGCTGCATTGATTACCACTTTCATACGCTTAAAAGAAGAAGGTTTTGTGCCAGAAAATGACATTATCATACTGTTAACTGGTGATGAGGAAACTGGCATGGAAAGTATCGTATACTTCCGAGATAACTTTGAATCAGTAAGGCGAGCACCATTTGCATTCAACTCAGACGGTGGTTATATCACTGGGACGATGGACAACCCTGTGGCATTTAGATTGCAATCAGCTGAGAAAGTATACATGACAGTAACCATGACCACCTCAAATCGTGGTGGGCATAGCTCAATTCCAAGACCAGATAATGCCATTTATGATTTAGCCAATGCACTTAATAAAGTTAAAGAACACAAGTTTCCAATCAGCCTAAACGAGACCACAAGAGCCACGCTAGAATTTATGTTAAATGAAGCTCAAGAAAATGATAGAAATGAAATTATCGCTATCCTTGAGGGAGAAACAGAATCAGAATTTGGTATTGTCAATAATAATTCTGAAGTAAATGCAATGTTGAGAACCACTTGCGTGGCAACAAAACTTGTAGCTGGGCATGCGGAGAATGCCTTACCGGTTTCTGCAACTGCTACTGTTAATTGCAGAGTTTTACCTCATGAAAATCCAGAAGTTATTTTCTCAACCTTGCAGGAAGTGGTTGGTAGTGATGTTGAAGTTTCATCGGTCTCTAATTTCCAGAAGAGCCCAGTATCGCCAATTACATCTGAAATAGAAACAATAGTTGGCGAAGCTATTCACAAGGTTTTTCCAGATCTGCCACTTGTGCCCACTATGTCTACAGGGGCGACTGATGCCCTTTATTTAAGAAGCATAGGCATACCCGTGTATGGCACCAGTGCAATGATGACAGATCCAACAGGCTATAGAGGTCACGGGTTAAATGAACGAATAGAAATTATAGCCTACCAAGCAACACTTGATTTTTGGTATGGAGTTATGAAACAGTTATAAAGCTATGAGTGATATAAAAATATACAGTTTTGACAAATGTCCCTATGCCCAAAGAACCAGAATGGTTCTGATTGAGAAAGGTCTTGATTTTGAATTAATTGAAATTGATGTCTACAACAAGCCTGAATGGTTTCATGAGATCTCACCTTATGGAAAAGTTCCAGTAATCGTTCATGAGGGCAAAACGATATTTGAATCGGCTATCATTAACGAGTATTTGGATGAAAGATACCCAGAAGTTGAACTAATGCCCGAAGATCTCTATGAGAGGGCGCGGGCAAGAATATGGATGGATTACTGTTCTAACTATTATTTGCCGGCTTGCACTAGATTACTTAGAGATCATAAAAATGAGGAAGCTCAGGAACAGAATCTAAAGAGAATCAAAGAGCGATTGCTCTACATTGAAAAGGAATGTTTCGAAAAAAATAAGGATGGTGTCTTCTGGATGGGCAATAATTTAACTTTAGTTGATCTGCATTACGCACCTTTCTTTGAACGCTTTGGTGCCTATGAACACCTGTTTGATGCAAAATGGCCTGATGAGTGTGTGAAAATTAGATTGTGGTGGGACGCTATGCAAGAAAGGCAGAGCTATCTAGAAACCTTTTTACCCACTGAATCTCACATAACCACCTACTCGGAGATGATGCAAAGAATAGCCTCCTAATCGGTCCTCAAAGCTTCGATTGGGTCAAGTTGGGCTGCTGATCTAGCTGGAAGATAGCCTGCAACTAAACCAATAAACAATGAGATCAAGATCGCATAGAGAATGTATTCCCATGCGATTGCGATTGGCATATCAGGGTAGACGGTCAGTGCTATATTCACAGCTAAAAAACCAATAGAGAGTCCTAGCATCGCGCCTAAGATGGCGAGAAAAATGGACTCCAGCAAAAACACATCTTGGATCCTTCGTCTTGATGCCCCTATAGCTCTCAAGACTCCGATTTCAGAAGTTCTTTCATTAACAGCAACTGTCATAATAGTAAAAATACCAACTCCACCAACCAAGAGCGAGATCCCCCCAAAAGCAGCGACGGTAAATTTTAACCATTTCATAATCTCACCCAAAGACTCTAACATGTCTGCCTGTGTGGTAATCGTTGTGTCATCGCCTCCATGCCTATTAATTAATAATCTTTTTACAGAAGCAACAGCTTCATCGGTTGTGACATTGTCCTTATGAATAACATCAATCTCCTGAAAACCGTTCCTATTGAACATGGAGTTAAATTTTGCAATAGGAATATAGACAGCATCATCAAGATCCATACCCAAGAAATCCCCCTTCGGAGGGAGCACACCTATGACGCGGAATCGAGTTGAATTGACGCGGATCGTTAAACCCAAGGGATTCTTGTCACCAAATAATTCATCTTTCATTTTCGGGCCTAGAACTGCAAAAGCCCTGGGTGTTTTCGGGTTATCATCAGGAAGATATTTACCCAAGGTTTTACCTTCAGGGTCAACGATAACATCGTAATTAGATCCAGTACCAACAACCATGGATCGACGCATTCGAGTATCGCTTTCAATTTCGCCACTACCTCCTGAGACAGGAACCACGACATCAATAGTAGGCAACTTCTCGAGTGCCTCCACATCTTCAAAGGACAATGGTCTTACGGTACCAAACACGCCTATTGGTGCCCCCATTGTTTGTTCCTTGCCCGGTTGAATTGCAATGATATTGCTACCAAATTGGGTAAATTGTGAGACGATATAATCTTGCAAGCCTTGCCCTAAGCTCGTTAGAAAAATAACACAAACAACGCCAATCGCAATCCCTAAAGATGTCAAAAAACTCCTCATTTTCTGTGAAATAACAGAAAAGGTTGAAAAAATAAAAATATCTTTTGTTTTCATCTTATTTATTCCCAGACAATGCTATTACTGGATCAAGCTTAGCTGCCCTTCTTGCAGGCAATAGTCCAAAAACTACACCTGATACCAAAGCCACTAGAAGTGAAACAAAGGATGCCCAAAGAGGCGGCAAGAAATTGAAAGTGGGAAAAGCTACTTTAAGAATTTGGGTCACAGTGTGCCCTAAAACCAAACCCAATAATGCTCCAGATCCTGACAAGATTATTGCTTCGGTAATAAAGAGGTGGTTGATCTGATTATTTTTGGCGCCGATAGCTTTCAGTAAACCAATCTCTGCTTGTCGCTGAGAAACAGCAACTAACATAACATTCATAATTAGAATACCCGCAACAAATAAACTGATTGAAGCAATCGACCCCAAGGCCATGGTTAAAACATTAAAAATGTTATCGAAAGATTTCATCACAGAGTCTTGTCTAATCACGGTAATATCTTCTTTACCCTGATGGCGTTTTTTTATAATTTTTATAATGTCTTTCTTGATCTGCTCCATTTCCCAAGTGTTTCTGGCTTCTATGCCGATCCTAAAAAGTGAAGCACGATTGAACAAAGCAGTGGCTAAACTAACAGGCATAACAACAACCTTCTGAGCATCAATTCCAACTGCCCTTCCTTCTGTCCCAATAATGCCTGTAACCCGACATCTTCGATCACCTACCCTCAACCATTGACCAATGGCTTTGTTCTTGCCAAACAGTTCGGATTCGACTTCTTTGCCAATAACACAAACTGGGGGAGAGCGATCTAATGTGACCCCAGGTAAGAAGTTCCCAGTGGCCATTTCCCATTTTCTAACAGCCAAAAATGAAGGCGTTGTACCAATAATAGGCACGGTTCGTTCTAAGCCATTGAATTGAGCTGGTGTTTCACCAATAACGATAGGTGCAATATTCTTGATTGCTTCAATTTGCCTAAGACTAATAGCATCTTCAACCGTCAGATCTCTTGGTGCAACACCGGCTAAATCTACAGGCGATCCTCCTCCTGAGGTTTCATTCTTTCCGGGAATAACAATTAGCAAGTTGGTGCCCATGTCTCTAAATTCACCAGTGATATAGTCCCTAGCGCCTTCGCCAACTGCTGTTAATAAGATTACAGCCATAACACCTATGGAGGTTGCAATAAGAAGCATTAAGGTGCGAAGCGGATATCGAACCAGAGTGCTGAAAGCTAAAAATATAAGATCATAGAAACGCATAGTTAGTTCTTAGTATCATTAATAATTTTACCGTCCAAAAGTTCTATTAATCGATCGGATCGTCCCCCCATCTCTTTATCATGAGTAACAACCACGAGAGTTAGCCCGCCTTTATTGAGCTCTTCTATCAATTTAATAATTTCTTTACTGGAAGAAGAATCTAGATTCCCAGTTGGCTCATCAGCTAATAGAACATCTGGTTCCATGACAATTGATCGAGCTATAGCAACTCGTTGTCTCTGGCCTCCAGAAAGCTGTTCTGGCCGATGATCTGATCGATCTGTTAGATTAACTCTAGCCAATGCAGTATCAACTTTTTCCTGTCTTTCTTTGGGGTTTAACCCTGACAAAACCATGGGCATCTCTATATTTTCAGCGGCGGTTAATCTAGGAATTAAATGAAAAGACTGAAAAACAAACCCTATTTTTGTAGATCTAATGTGTGCCATTTCATCGTCATTCATTTTCGATGTATTAATTCCAGAAAGAACATAGTCGCCTGAGGTTGGGGTATCTAATAATCCAAGTATATTAAGCAGTGTGGATTTTCCAGAGCCAGAAACACCCATTATAGATACATATTCTTTTTCATTAATGGCTAAATCGACTTCATCTAAAGCGCGAACCACCTGGTTACCCACTTCAAAATGACGGCATAGGTTTTCTAAATTAATCATTGATGAATGATATTTTAACCGATTTCTACTTCGATACTGACTTCGTCTTCTTGGTCTTTGTTAGTTTCTTCAACTGAGACTTTAACTCCGTCTTCAAGCCCTTTCCTATCGATGGATAGAACAATTTGATCATCGAGACTAAGCCCGCTTAATACCTCGGTAAGTTGCCAATTGGAAAGACCAACCTCAATTTCTTTTTCAGAGATAGTCCCATCTGAATTGATAAGATAAACTGAATCCCCACCCATCACTGCCTGGGAAGGAATGCTTAATGTGTCTTCAGACGTATCAACAATAATTGTAATATCAGCACTGTAGCCAGGGAGAAGGAATTCTTGGGGGTTATCAAAAACAGCTTCAATTTCAACTGTTCTGGCCTGTTTTTCTAGATCCAGGACATAGGGAGCAACTCGTCTTACTGTTGATGGAAATTCCTTTTGACCAAAAGCATCCATAGTAATTCTAGATTTTAAACCAGCAATTACTTCGGGAGCATCTATTTCATCGATTGGAGCTTTAATGTAAATACAGGTGTTATCAATAAGATCTAGAGTGGGTTTAGTGGCAACACCAACTGGTGAAGGTGTCACATACTCCCCTAATTCACCTTCGATCTCAGCAACAATGCCACCGAAAGGTGCAATCAATTGAGTTCTTTCCAAAGAAGCTTTGGTAACCTCAACTTGGGCTTTTGCTGCATTGCAAGCTGCGAGTCCAGATTCAGCATTGGTTACCGCTGCTTCCTTTGCTTCTTCTGAGGCTAAGCCTTTTGAAAACAATTCATTGGTTCTATCGGCATCGCGTTGAGCCTTTGCCGAGATAATACATGTCTGATCTGCACTTCTCTCAGCAGCTTTTACTCTAGCTTTGGTCTCTTTATTCCATAGCTCTAAAAGAATTTGATCTTTTTCAACCATGTCACCTTCTTCAACGGCTAGAGTCGCAATCTGGCCACCCATCGCTGGAGACATTTTAGATCTCCTGCATGCATCTATGGTACCAGCTCTAGTATTGGAAACAGTTTGTTCCACTGTCTTAATCTCAGGTTTTACAGCAAGAACTTTTATTGCTTCTTCACTTCCGTTGTAAAAGAAGCTTGAAGCAACTAAGAGCAGAATAACCGCTGCAACAATTTTTTTATTTCTATCGATCTTCATAAATAATTCCGAACAATTGTATACACAAAAAGAAAGAAAGCCATTCTAAGATACAATTAGTTACACCGCTAGAACATTCACAAAACCTCATCTTTTCTTCATAATCTATTGATATATTCTGTTCATAACTTCAAAAAGGATTTGGTTTATGAAATATTTATCCATGATGTCGCAATACATCTTTGGTGCCTGGCTTACTTTTTACCTCAGCATTAGAGTTCTTGTGCTTTTCTGCCTTGTGATTATTTCTATTTCAGGCTGTGTTGCAAATAGCTCGAGCTCAATTTTTGAAAGCTCAAAGCCCATTATCGACACTAAAGGGGTTGATATGACGCAGTATGAAAATGATCTGGAGGAATGCTCAAACTTCTCTGAAGATATTTCAACTGGAAAAAGTATTGCTAAAGGGGCTGCAACTGGAGCAGCTGTTGGAGCTGTGATAGAGGCCATCACTGATGATGCTCGAGGAAGGCGAGATGCCATTGAAGTGGGCGCAGTATCAGGAGGAGCAAAATCAGGTGTTAGAGCGGTGAGAGAAAAAGAACGAATCCTAAAGCGTTGCTTGAGAGGTCGGGGTTATAAAGTTCTTAACTAATCATCGGAAAGATTAAAAGAAACACCGCAGCCACCGTGTCCACAATATCCATCTGGGTTCTTAGCTAAATATTGCTGATGATAATCTTCTGCGTAATGAAAAACTTCGGTCTTGAGTATTTCTGTGACAATCTCACCGTAACCAGCATTGGACAGACTTGACTGGTATTGTGCTCTTGTCTTTTCAATTAATTCAAACGTTTCCGGATCAGAATAAAACACCGCTGAACGATATTGGCTGCCAACATCGTTACCCTGTCTCATGTATTGAGTTGGGTCATGCCCTTCCCAAAATACCTTAAGTAATTGCTCAGTAGAAATTTGGTCAGGGTAATATACAACTAGGACCACCTCGGCATGTCCAGTGGTTCCTGAGCACACCTCTCGATAAGTGGGTTCATCCTTCGTCCCTCCGCTATAACCTACGCTTGTGCTATGGACACCTTCTAATTGCCAAAACATTTTTTCAGCCCCCCAAAAGCATCCCATACCGACTGTTAATTCTAATGAGCCTTCTGGATAGGGAGGTTGAATGTTATTTCCATTCACAAAGTGTGTTTCTGAAATTTCCATCATAGATTTTTTTATTCTGACCTAGTCGTAAAAACAGACAGATATGATAAATTAATCATTAGCTAATTCAAAGATAATAAGGCAATGGAAAGAAATAGATTAAGCAACATTATTATTCACTCCTCAGGGCTAATAATGTTTTTATCCCTCTTGGTTCCGGTTGCGGCCAATGATTCAGATTCAGATCAAAAGGTAGTTGATAGAAGAAATTTACAACAAGAATTCCTCGAGCTTTATGATGCTGAGAGATTTAAGCAAAGTATATTACCTGCATCAAGAATTGTTACACTTACTGAAGAAATCTATGGTGAAAAAAGCTTCAAGCTAATCACGCCCCTTAATAATCTTGCTAGCGCATACTATATGGTTGAGGATTTTGACAATGCACAATTGTTATTTCTTAGATGTATTGAATTAATTGAAGGCAATCAAAATATTATCTCCCCGGAATTAATAGAACCCCTGTATGGATTTGGTTTGACACTTAATCGATTTGGGCAATATCAAGAAGCGATTGATATTCTTCAAAGAGCCTTAAGAATCAATCATGTCAATGAAGGATTCCATAATCTCGCTCAACTTAAACTTCACGACACATTGACTGAAAGTTATATTGGCACTAGAGATTTTAAGCAAGCGAATCATCACCAAACATTTCAAGTCTATGTAAATAAAAAGCACTTTGGGGTAAATAATTCCAATGTGGATGAATCTCTTAATAAATTAGCCAATTGGTATAAACGAACTGGTCAGGTCTTTCTTGAAAGAGAAGTTCATCAGGAACTTCTGGATCGACAAGAAGTTAGAGATTCTGAAGATATTAAATCTATGATCGAGACTTATAAAAATATTTCTTTTTCACATCGTAGAGAAGCCATAGATATTTTCAAAAGTTTAAGCCCGCTAAAAAAGGCTTTAGAGGTTATAGAAGAATCAGAGAATCAAGACTTGATGATGAAATTCGAAGTCTTGCTAGATTTAGGTGATACATACACAAGTTTTGGCAGAGTTCAATCAGGCATGAAAGCCTATAAAGACTGTTGGGCTATCATAGAAGAAGATGAAGCAATGAGGGAAATTGTAGTCGAGCGGTTCTCTAAACCAATCAAGGTTCGCAATATTCTAATTCCCAATACCTACCCAATACCAGAAAGCCTGGAAGAAGTTACGTTATACGAAAAAGGTAATATCTCTTTGAGTTATGACATTGGAATTGGAGGCAAAACTGAAAATATTAAAGTTATAGAATCTGATCCTGAAGGTTTGATTGACAGAGTTGCAATATCAGTTGTCAAAAACACAGTCTATCGACCCGTCTATATCGATGCTGAAGCACAAGAATCTAAGGGTATTAACTTTAGGCATCAATACGATTACCCACTCCAAGATAAGCCAGAAGAGAAACCTAAGGATAAACCTGAGAACAAAGAAGATGAGCCTCTAGAAAATCCGATCGCTTAAATTTTATTAGATCTTTTAAGATTTCCCGATGCGTTTGAGCCAATGAAGATTATGAGATAAATCAAACCTATTATTGCCATAAACCAACCAAAAGCATTATTGCCAAATAGATCCATGGCTGCCCCAACCACAGGTGGCCCTAATATCTCTCCTAGCGATAGGAAAAAGATAAAACTGGCATTAGCAGAAGCCAGCACTTTCCCTTTATATTCCTGACCAAGCAAGGTAAGCCCTAGCGTATAAAAACTCATGATTGATCCTCCTACAATGAATAGGAATAAGAATCGCATAACTGCAATATCAAAGATAACTGGCAAAATAGCTAAAGTAATGACACTGACACAAGAAATATAAATCATTAGTCTGGTTTTATCATACCGGTCAGCCAACCAGCCTACGAAAAGTGGCATGACTAATTCCCCGCTTGCCAACCACGCCACAGTTCTTGATGACTGAGCGTAGTCGTTCTCGACAAACGGAAGAGCAAAGATAGGAAGCAATGCTGCAGTTGCAGCATATAAAAAACCCATAATCCAGCTGGATCCCATAAGCCCTGGTGCTGTCACCATATATCTATAGAAAGAAATATCTTCGACTACATCAAAATCAGGTAAATCCTCCATGTTCCATAAAGGGATTGCAGAAATAATTGCAATTCCAGCAGAAACAAAGAAGCCTCCGCCTGTCTCAATTGGTATTAATGATGAAATCAAAACTCCAACAATCAGACCTAAAGAAATTAACGAGGAATACAACGCAATAATCTTACCTCGGTGTTGATCTTCAGCTAAGGCGTTAATCCATACCTCACTTAATAACCAGACTCCTGTCGCAGCAACTCCGATAATAAACCTAAGTAAAAACCAAAGATAAATATTTTGAAAGATAGGCAAAAAAGCAATCGCAATTGGCAAAACAACTAAACAAAATCTCATGATGCCCATTTGACCAAAGCGGTTGATCAACTTTGAAAAGAATGGCGTAATAACGACTGTTGCCAATCCCGTCATGGACGCAGCAAATCCGATGACAGAAGCTGAGATCCCCCAAGTTTGAAGGGTGAGTGAACTTAAAGGAAGATTAATACCAATGATTACTCCAACAAGAGTAATAGCTAGCAAAACTTTTGCAAGATTCTTTAATCTATTCTTATTGCTCATCTCTATGAGCTCAGCGAGCTTTAAATTCTTTTTTTCCGGCGTTAATTAATTCAAGTAATTCGTTTGATCGTCCGCCAATCTGATTAGCCAATCGTTCAACTTGACCTTGGGTAGCGTCTTTCCATAATTGCCGCTGTTCTTGATTTAACTCATAAACAACGATGCCCATTTTCTCAGCATTCGATAAATCCTCATCAGCCTCTGCTCTTAATGAACGTCTTGATTCAGTTGCTGCTGGCCATGCAGATCTAATGATTTCTTGTTGCTCAGCATTGAGATCATCCCACCATTCTTTTCTGGCCACCATAATCGACATTCCTAAGGAATGCTGAGTTAAGGTGTAATGAGGAGCCTCTTGTTCTTTTCCTGTTTTTACATAAAGAGCCACTGAATTATCTCCTGCTTCTATCAAATCTGTTTGCAGTGATTGTACTATTTCTCCATACCCCATAGGAATCAGATCAGCACCTATTGCTTCTGCAAAATATCGTGAACTTAAGCTTGCGGAAACTCTGTAGCGTTTTCCTGTTGCTTCCTGTGGAATTAGTATTGGCTCTTTTGCATAGACATTGTGGAACCCTATTTCACTCCAGGCAATAAATTGCAGATTCTTCTCTGCCAATAAATCAGTAAAAATAGAGGTCAAATAATTATCATAAATAAAATCAGCCTCTTCTGCAGAATCAAACAGATAAGGTGCATAGAGCAATGCTGCCTCGGGCACCAATGTTGAAACAATAATGGCTGAAAGATTCGCAAATTGAACTCGATTTCTTCTTAGGCCTGAAACAATGTTTTCCTCCGATCCAAGTTGACCGTAGACTAAGAGTTTAGTCTCCATCTCAGGCATACCAAGATTAACGGCTTGTTCAAAATCCTTGAAATGCTGCTCTCCAACAGTATTTGGTATACCTGTCCCACCAACTGTCATTGATAGTGGCACCTCTTGATTGCCTCCATCGCATCCTCCTAAAAGAACGATTAAGATGAAAAAGAGTGGTTTGTATTTCATAGTTAGCCTCGGTAAGAGAGACATTGTCTCATTTGACTAGGTTGGCGTCTATCTAGGAATCCGTTAAGATACGGATATATTCTTCAAGGTATTCGGATGCAAGCAAAAATAAAATCAAATAAAAAGATTAAGTCAAGTGAGATTACTCCTGAATCTATCTATCATAATCGTCGCTCTATCCTAAAAACTCTAGGCGTATTAAGCACTGGATTAACAGCAACTATTTTACCGGTAAATCGTCTGATAGCTGACGAGTCTAATTTACAATTTCTCAATAACTCAAAATACTCAACTAACGAAACAATGAACAGCTATGAAGACATAACAACCTATAATAATTTTTATGAGTTTGGCATGCAAAAAACTGATCCCTTTAATAACAGCGGTCAATTTGAACCTAAGCCATGGACAGTAAAAGTCAGCGGAAAAGCTAAAAAGACAGGCGTTTTTGATCTTGATGATCTAATTGATTTCAATGCTCTAGAAGAGAGAATATATCGACTAAGATGTGTTGAAGCTTGGTCTATGGTTATTCCCTGGGTCGGTATACCGCTCGCTAACATCATCAAAAAATTAGAGCCAAGATTGGATGCAAAATACGTTGCTTTTGAGACTGTTTACAGGCCCAAACAAATGCCAGGCCAAAGATGGCCAGTTTTAGACTGGCCTTATATCGAAGGACTGACTATAGAAGAAGCAATGCATCCATTAACAATTATTGCTGTTGGTTTATATGGGAAAGAACTCTTAAATCAAAACGGTGCTCCTATGCGTTTGGTGGTCCCTTGGAAATACGGTTTCAAAAGCATCAAGTCAATTAATAAGATTCATTTTCAATCAAATCAACCGCCAACCAGTTGGAATATCTCAGCTCCAAATGAATATGGCTTTCTAGCTAATGTTAATCCAAGTGTCGATCACCCAAGATGGAGTCAAGCTAGAGAAAGAAGAATAGGCTCAGGTTTTTTCGGGACCAAACAACCCACACTCATGTTCAATGGTTATGCAGAAGAAGTCGAAAATCTATACGCTGGCTTAAATCTTAGACGTAATTTCTGATCAATTACTATCAAAGGATGCAGATGTTAACTCGACTCATTCTATCGGTAAGTTTTCTGCCTTATGTATTGCTAAATTTTAAAGCATTTGGTTTCTTTGGTGGGCTGGGTGCAAATCCTGTGGAGGCTATAATTCATGAGACGGGTCTATGGGGCATCAGGTTTCTAATTTTCACTTTATTAATTACGCCTATTTATCACTATTCTAAATTTGAAATCTTCAAAAAATTACCAAAACCAATTGGTCTGGTGGCTTTCTTTTATGTCTTAAACCATTTCCTTTGCTATGCCATTATTGATCAAGCAGGTGATTTTGGAGTGATTATAATCGATATCATTGAAACCCCCTATCTGATTGTCGGATGGGCAGGATTTCTCTGTTTATTCGCAGTTGGCTTAGCTTCGTTTAATTCGTTTCAAGATTGGTTTAATAAAAACAGATCAACAATGAGTGGTTTAGTCTATACAGCAGCGGTCTTGGGTATCTGGCATTTTTTCTGGCAAGAGAAAGTAATTGGCTATGAAGCTGTGATAGACACTATTTTAATGACCGTACTCATAATATGGCGCCTTAGAATTAGCAATAAAAGAATGGTCAACTAAATATCGCTGACCACCAAATTGAGAAGAGCTTCTCTAAAGGGTGAAATCTTATAAGGGTGATCTGGAATATCGTTATGAAGAAAAACAAAAGCGTACTCTCTCCCAGACAACCCAGTAATAAAACCCGCTAAACCACTAACTCCGTCCAGGGTGCCTGTTTTAAGCTTAAGCCTCCCTGTCAATAAATCAGTTTTATATCGCTTCTCGATCGTTCCGTCTATACCAGAGATTGGCAAGGAATTTATCAATCTATCTGATGAAGAATGTTTTCTTATTGCCATCAGTAAACTTAATATCGTTTCTGGTTTTACTTTTGTTTTCCTTGAAAGTCCGGATCCATTTTCAAAAAAAGTATTGTAGGTCATTGATACATCATTACTGTTTAGAACTTTTCTCATAATTCTTCTAGAGGCTTTATAGTTCTTGTCGCCTGATTGATTCAAGCTTAAAAATAAATTACGAGCAATCAAGTTATCGCTCTCCTTAACACCTTCAATAATAACCTCATCAAGACTCGGTGAATCAAAAGTCATTATGGGCCTTTTTAACAAAGGAACTTTTGCTTCCCTGATGTAACCATTGAATGAACCGCCCGATTTCAACCAGAGATTTTTAAAGGCCCCAAAAAAGTAATGATTTGCATCAGTTAAAGAAAGGTCGTGTTCAAACTCAAAACAATTTTTTGGGTAGTAGCCGTCAACAAGGAGAACAATATAAGGCGGATATTGTCCCTCAAGTATCTGGGTAAATTGAACCTTGTCTCTGAGCTGACTGCATGAACCTGGTCCGAATTCTAATTCGTTTCTAAACAATACTCCGTCAGGTAAAAAATCTGGGTCAATCTTGATGGTGTTGTTTGAATATTTCTTAATTTTAAAATCGATTTTGTTGGAATTAATCAACAATGAGGTGTGCATAATATTGTATGGACGCAGTGGATCATCATCAAAATCTGCCGTCGATGCTTGAGGTTGCTTAAAAAAATTCTGCTCAACAATAAGTCCGTCATTAATGCTTGTTATTCCTAAGTTTCTCAAGGCTAGAACCATAGTGTCTAAACGCTCTATGGTTATATACGGATCACCGCCGCCTTTAAAAATCAATGAATCCACCGCCCCATCGTTAACACTGTCTGTGCTAAATACTTCTGTGGTCCAATGATAATCCGGACCTAAATGATCCATTGCCACAAATGCCGTAAATAGTTTTGAAACTGAAGCTGGAGTTCGATATACCTCTGCATTGAGGTTTATGAGTCTGGTGTCCGAATTGAGCGGTTGCAGAATAATGCTGAGGCTATCAATTGGAATATTGTGCTTGTTGGCTAATAATTCAATCTCTTCGGGTAAGGTTCGTTGGCCGTAAATGGGAAGAGTGAGAAACAAACAGGAGAAAAATAATAGGAGTCGGGATGTGTTTCTATTAATAAAGCTACTGAGCATCAAGTCACTGTCTATTTATAATTATCAAGTAACTTATTGAGTGCCTTAGAGCCTGGGCATAAATCATCGTAACTGACTGAGTTTAAAGCCCCATCAATTGTATTTTCAACTTCTGTGAAATCCGGCTGAGATTCATCGATATACAAAAGTCCTGTTAATATTTCTCCTTTGTCAGAGGCTTCTTTAATGCCATTAATTGACTGACTTCTATCCAGAGGGCTGAAGTTAGCATCTGTCTTTCGTAAATGAACCTTGCCGCCCTCATGGAGATCTACTTCTATACTTGAGCCTTCTTCATATTGAACTTCGATTTCTGAGAATGGAGCTATGTAGTCTGTATAGACAGCCTCCCGTTTCGTCTCTCTAGTGCTCATGTAGCTTTTTGTTGAACCTTCATGGTCATTGAATGTTACGCATGGTGAAATAACATCAATCATTGCAAATCCCCGATGCATTAATCCCGCCTTTAGCAATGGAATCAATTGATCCTTATCTCCTGAGAAACTTCTAGCAACAAACGTCGCCCCTAAAGTAATTGCCACTGAACAAGGGTCAATGGGAGTCTGCAGATTCGCTCTTCCTTTTTTGGCTGTTGAGCCAACATCTGCAGAGGCAGAAAACTGGCCCTTCGTTAACCCATAGACACCATTGTTTTCAATAATATAAAGCATATTAAGATTTCTTCTAATGGCATGCGAGAACTGTCCCATTCCAATCGAAAGTGTGTCTCCATCACCTGAAACACCTATGCAAAGCAGTTCACTGTTAGCTGCATTAGCCCCAGTGGCTACAGATGGCATGCGTCCATGAACAGAATTGAAACCATGGGATTGACTAGCAAAATAAGCAGGTGTTTTTGACGAACAACCAATGCCGCTTAATTTTATCATTCTGTGAGGTTCAATATTTAAATCGAAAACCGTTTGAATAATCGCACCTGTAATAGAATCATGACCACAACCTGCACAGAGAGTCGACATAACACCCTCATAATCATCAAAAGTCATTCCAAGCTTATTCCTAGGATCATTATCTCTTATTATCTTCGGTTTCTTTATATAGCTCATGCTGCTTTCCCTGCATTGAGTTCTGACTGAATTTTTTCCACCACGTCTTTTGGAAATATTGGTATCCCATTATAGAGCCTGATAGATTTGATTTTTTTGGACTCAACCCCAGTCTCAGAGATTAATAATTTTGCTAACTGTCCATCACGATTCTGCTCAATAACAAATATCCTTTTATGGGCGTCTAAAAATTTTTGGACCTCTTTGGTAAACGGAAAAGCTTTGACTCTCAGATAATTCATTTTTTGGCCTTGCTTTTTCATAATATCTCTAGCTTCACGAATAGCATCATCACAACTGCCAATACTAATAATTCCAATTTCATTGTTCTTAGAAAATGAAACTGCAGGCTTTGGTACGAGATTCTTTGCTGTTTCCCATTTAACTAATAGGCGGTCGACAACATCTTGGTACTCTGAAGCATCCTCGGTGTAGCCACCGAACCTATTATGCCCAGATCCCCTTGTAAAATATGAACCCTTAGGATTGGTGCCGGGTAGGGTTCGATAAGGAATGCCATCTTCGTCGACATCTAAATAACGATAATAATTTTCCATCTCTTCTAACTCTTCTGAAGACAGGACCTTACCTCGGTCCGGTTTAAATTTGTCGTCCCATTGCAGATCCTTAATCATCCAATCGTTCATACCTATATCAAGATCGCTTAGAACAAAAACAGGCGTTTGAAGTTTTTCAGCAAGATCAAATGCTTCAACTGAAAGATAGAACGCCTCTTCAGGATTTGCTGGATAAAGACACACATGCCTAGTATCACCATGAGAAGCATAAGCACACAAAGATATATCTCCTTGTTGTGTCCGGGTAGGCATTCCTGTCGAAGGACCTGTTCTTTGAACATCAAAAATCACCGTAGGAATCTCAGCGTAATAACCAAAGCCTATAAACTCACTCATCAAAGAAATGCCTGGTCCGCTGGTAGGAGTAAATGATCTAGCTCCATTCCATCCTGCCCCGAGGGCCATTCCAACTGCCGCTAATTCATCTTCAGCTTGAATAATGGAGTAATTATTTTTTCCTGTTTTCTTATCTTTTCTGTAAAAAGAGCAATAGCTACTAAATGCATCCATTAGAGATGTAGAGGGAGTAATCGGGTACCAAGAACCTACAGTTGCACCAGCAAAGACACAACCTAGAGCAGCAGTTGCATTCCCATCAATCATAATATAACCATCAGTCTTCTTTAATGGTTTAGCTCTAAAAGGCAACGGGCATTTAAAATTTTCTTTTGCATAATTAAAGCCCATATCAAGAGCTGTTTTATTGGCATCAATTAGGTGTTTTTTATCGCCAAATGTATCCAATAGCAATTGTTCGATAACTTTAGTATCCATATCCAGTAACGCAGCTAAAACTCCGACATAGGCAGTATTCTTCATTAAGGTCCTAGCTCTAGCTGTATCAAATTTTTCATTGCACATGTTTGCAAGTGGAACACCTAGGACAGTGATATCAGTTCTTGTCATCAGATCCTCTCTGGGCCGAGATGAATCATAAATAAGATAACCGCCTGGCTCTACTATCGCCAAATCTTCTTGATAGGTTTGTGCATTCATCGCAATCATAATATCCACACTTCCCGAAGGAGCTAGGTAACCTTTATCACTTACCCTAACTTCATACCAAGTGGGCAGACCCTGGATATTTGAAGGAAAATAGTTTTTCCCAACAACAGGTATCCCCATTCTGAAAATACTTTTCATGAACATGCCATTAGCACTGGAGGAACCTGTGCCGTTAACATTGGCAAATTTCACTGTGAAATTATTATCACTGACTTTATTCATTACACTGCTTTCTTAGTTTTAATAGCTTGACTCGATTTATCCTCATCCATGGCATAGGGGATCTGCAAGGTAAATTTCTTCATATCCCATGCTGCAGTCGGACAGCGTTCAGCGCACAGTCCACAGTGAATGCAAACATCCTCGTCTTTGACCATAACCCTTTTAGTTTGTGGCAAATCTTCAGAAACAAAGAGTGCTTGCTCTGGATTATTAGCTGGTGTTTTTATGGATTCCCTTAATTCAGACTCTTCGGCATTTTCGGCGATCATAAGGCAATTTACAGGGCAGACATCAATGCAGGCATCGCACTCTATACAAAGATCAGCAACAAAGTCAGTTTGTATATCACAATTCAAACATCGTTCGACCTCTTTTTTAAACTGCCCAGGTTCGTAGCCCAACTCCACTTCAATATTAATATCTTTAAATCTCTTCTCCATAGGGACTGTTGGAACTTCAAATCGATTCTCATAGTCATAGTCGTTACTGTAAGTCCATTCGTGTAAACCCATTTTTGCAGTAACTAGATTCATTCCATAAGGAAGTCGATCAGTAAGAGATTCGTTGTGACAATATTTGTGAATTGAAATAGCAGCCTGGTGTCCATGCTCAACAGCTTCGATTATATTTTTTGGCCCAAAGGCTGAATCTCCTCCAAAAAACACTCCGGATAATGTGGATTCGTATGTAACAGGATCAACATGTGGAACTTCCCATTCATCAAAATCTAATCCAATATCTCGCTCAACCCATGGAAATGAATTTTCCTGGCCAATAGCTAGAATAACTGTGTCGCATGGGATGATTACCTCATCCACTTTGGTTGATTTTAATTTACCATTCTTGTCTTTATCCCATTCAAGAACAGCGAATTTCATTCCAACCAATTTTCCTTCTTCTACGATGTATTCTTCGGGAGAATGATTTAAGACCAATTCAACATCTTCTTCTAAAGCTGGCTCTAATTCCCAATCTGAAGATTTCATCCTATCTCTTGTGCCTCGGTATAAAACCTTCACCTCTTTACCGCCAAGTCTAAGTGAAGTTCTGCAACAATCCATTGCGGTATTTCCACCACCGATTATAAGCACTCGTTCACCCACAGACTCAATGTGTTCAAATGCAACAGACTCAAGCCAAGCAATACCTACAAAAATTTGATCCGTCTCGTATCTTCCTGGAAGATCCAGCTCTCTTCCCTTTGGAGCACCAGTGCCAACAAAAATTGCATCGTAATCCTCTGCCAATAATTCTTTCATGCTCTCAATAGGATGGTTTAAGTGAAGGTTTGCGCCCTGCTCGACAATTACATCAAATTCTTCATCTATAACTTCAGGCGGTAACCTAAATTTAGGGATGTTACTTCTAATTAACCCGCCCATTTCTGGCAGGGATTCAAAAATATCTATCTCGTAACCAAGCGGCAAAAGATCGTTGGCTACAGTTAGCGAGGCACAACCTGCGCCAATTAAAGCAACCTTCTTTCCGTTCTTTTCTTTAGGTATTGTTGGTAAGTGTTCTTTAAAATCAGCCTTTAAATCCCCAGCAACTCTTTTTAAACGACATATTGCAACTGGTTCTTCTTCAACCCTGACTCTTCTACAAACTGGCTCGCAAGGCCGGTCACAAACTCGTCCTAGAATACCTGGAAATACATTTGATTCTCTGTTGAGTAAATAAGCCTGAGTATACTCACCTTGAGCTATATGCCTTATATAACCAGGAACATCAGTATGTGCCGGGCAACCCCATTGGCAATCAACGACCTTATGATAGTATTGTGGATCTTTGGTGTTGGTAGGTTGCATGATGGTAGAGGTGCCTGACGCTTAGTTATAAAACGTTGAATATATATGAAAATTTAACTATAAAAGTTTTCAGTTTCTTTTTATCTCACAACCCAAAAAGGTTTACAGGGGAAAATTAACATATCCTGATAGGAAAAAAAACGTATTTTGCACCTAAGCAGGCGATATTTTTTCTAAACAAATTCCAAGCGTCTTCCAGAGGGCTTTGAAAGAATCTGGCCCTCATTGAATACTAACTCTCCATTAACAAATGTTTTATTAATCATAGAGTTAAAGATTTGTTCTTCAAAGGGGCTCCATGCACATTCGTAAAGAATATTATCCTTGGTAACTTTTGTTGATGCATTAAGGTCAACTAAAACAAGGTCTGCCCAATACTCTTCTCTAATAAATCCGCGATCTTTTAGGCCATAAACCTCTGCAACATTGTGACTTGTTTTTGTAACAATAGTTTCTAAAGGCATTTTTCCTTGATGAAAAAAATCAAGCAACAATAACAGTGAATGTTGAACTAGAGGCAGGCCAGAAGGACAATCAGGGTATGCCTTGCTCTTTTCTTCAATGGTATGCGGAGCATGATCAGTTGCAATGATATCCAGAAGATCTCCGTTAACCGCTTCCATTAAAGCTCTTTGATCATGTTCAGTTTTGATAGCTGGATTACACACTATAAGCTGCTGAAGATCATCGTAACTAGAATCATTGAAATGCAAATGATGAACGCACACTTCAGCTGTTA
>CAZLQT010000001.1:10807-20857 GCA_964561815.1 uncultured Woeseia sp. | reverse complement strand
CATTCTGATTCTCCGGTGAAGTTACCTCTAATAACACTTCAGCTGTTATATTTTTCTCACGATGATTCTTAGAATCGAATAACTCCAACTCTCTTTCGGTTGTTAAATGCAAAACATGTAATTTTGTACCAAATTTTCTAGCTAATCCAACTGCCTTAGAAGAGGATTTATAGCAAGTCTCCACGGATCTTATATTTGGGTGTTCAGAAACAGGTATCTCAGAGCCCTTGTATTGCTCTCTTTTAGCTTCTAAGTTCTTATTAATTGATGGGGTGTCTTCACAATGGGTTGCAATTAATATCGGGCACTCAGAAAATATTTTCTCTAGCGCATCATCATCATCAACCAACATATTACCCGTTGAAGCGCCCATGAACACTTTGACACCACAAGCATCCCCTATTTGTAAACTTTTTATTTCATCCACATTATTATTGGTAGCTCCTAAATAAAAAGCATAATTAGCGTGAGCTTTGCCTTCTGCCAATTGATATTTTTGAGACAGCAGCTCACGGGTGGTTGTTGGTGGATTGACATTCGGCATATCCATAAAGGAAGTCACACCGCCTGCAATGGCTGCGGCTGACTCTGAAAATATACCGCCTTTATGGGTTAATCCTGGCTCTCGAAAATGCACCTGATCATCTATTAGTCCTGGCAGCAAATACATTCCGTTTGCATCAATAATTTCTGTTTTCGAATTGAGGGTTAAGTTTCTATCAACTTGTTTTATTCGACCGCTCTCGACAAGAACATCAACTTGGTTTATTGATCCTTCATTAACGACATTAGCATTGATTATTGCTATCGATTGTTTACTCATGAAGTTATTATATCAGTCTGCTCTATCAAAGGATTTTCAAGAGTAAATTATTTGAGATGGAAATGAAATCAAAAAATGTCTTCTATGGATGGTATGTTGCAATATGTTGCAGCTTGATCTATTTCTTCGTGAATTCAATGACGTTATTTGTACCTCAAAACTTATTTCCAACATTCATTGAGGAGTTCTCTCTTAATCGCGAACAAGCAAGTTTAACAGTTCGAAATACTCTACTTTTTGCAGCTCTCCTTTCACCGTTCTCAGGAATACTAATAGACAAGTACGGTGTGACTGTTGTAATGAAAATCGGGATTATTGTAATGGCGCTTACCTATAGTTTCTATCCGTTTGCAAGCTCTATAGAGACGCTCTACCGCCTTCATATTCTAATGGCTGCGGGACTGGTCATGACCGGTCTGGGGCCAAATGTAATCATTGTTTCAAATTGGTTCAATAAACATCGCGGTAAAGTTGTCGGCATGGTTGTAGCCAGTTCATCTCTGGGTGGAGCAACCTTACCTCTTCTCATTTCACCAATAGTTAGCAACCCAGATTGGGGCTGGAGATGGGGGTTTGGACTCCTTGCTGTCCTTTTCTGGATGTTTGCTGTAATTCCAGTCTATAAAATCATTAGACCCTCTCCAGAAGCAATGGGTCTTAACCCCGATGGAATCAAAGAGATATCTCAAGATCAAACAAAAAATAAACAAATAGAAGATAAAGACATAACCACCTTCAAAGATGCTATCTTCTCCAGAGCGCTTTGGTGTTTAGGCATTGGGTCAGCATGTCTGTGGTTTTCCATCCAAGGTCTCAACAGTCAAATCAGAATATTTTTTGAACTCGATGCCGGGTTCACTGCTCAGCAATCAGTTCTTCTTTTTTCGATAATCTACTGGTTTAGTTTTATAGGAAAATTCTCCTTTGGAGCTTTAAGTGACAAGCTGCCCAAAAGGACGGTTCTTTTCTTAAGCTCATGTGTGCTGTTTATAGGCTCACTATTATTGTTTGAGGTCTCTAATAACGAAGTAATCTTGACGCAAAACACAATGCAACTCAGCCTTTTTACTGTCTTTTTCGGTCTGGGTTTTGGTGGCAGCTTTAGTATGATTCAATTGGTTGCAGTAGAGAGTTTTGGAAAACAATATTTAGGCAGAGTTCTGGGAATTATAAGTATGGTTGATGGTCTTGCTGCAGCAGGGGCAACTCAATTATTGGCAGCTATGGCTGATGACGCCTCTGGAAGCTACCTCAAAGCTTTTGCGCTAGTCGCTGTAGTCACTTTAATAGGAATTATCAATGTGTTCTTTATTAAACCGATAGAAGCTAAATCAAAATCAATCCAACATTTGTCATAATAATTCTTTAGAGTTAGTCTTTATATACATGGCAAAGAAATACAAAACCTTTACAGTCAATGAGATGACAGCATCGCTTGGAGCTGAAGTTGTTGGATTGGATATTAGTAAAAAACTATCAAAACCAGCGCTGAGAGAACTTAATAAGGCTTGGTTAGAACATCAGGTTTTGTTTTTTAGAGATCAACCCCTAACCCCAGAACAACATATTACTTTCACAAAGAACTTTGGTGAACTTCAAGGGCCGGGCTATATGCCAACTTTGGATGGCTATCCAAATGTATATGTCCAAGAATACCCAGATCTGTATAAGGGTATTGTCTCAGATGTTGATTGGCATATTGATGCCTCGTTCATGCAAAAGCCATTAAAAGGTGCTGTACTTTATGCTCTAGATGTTCCTGCAACGGGTGGAGACACGGCATGGGTAAACCTTTATCTAGCCTATGAACTTCTCTCTAAACCAATGCAAAGACTATGCTCTAGCTTGACAGCGGTTCATGATAATTTTCATAAGAATCTAACCAATGTCCTAGACACTTATGGCGCCAAAGGTTATGAAATGGCTAGAAAAGCTACACCACCCAGTGAACACCCCTTAGTATGCAAACATCCAGAAACTGGTAAAAAATGTCTCTTCTATAGTGAGTTGATGGTTTCGCATTTCAAACAATTAAGTGTTGATGAAAATAAAGTTCTCAAAGAATTTCTGGTTAATCACATCAAGAAACCGGAGCTTTATTGCAGATTTAAATGGGAAAATAACTCTATCGCTTTTTGGGACAATCGTTGTACAGCACACAAAGGAATTTTTGATTTTGGTGATGAGCATCGTCTAATGCATAGGGTTGCCATCCAAGGTGAGACCAAGCCAAAAAGATAATTATGTGGGTCAAGAAATTTCACAAAGATGATGTTGAAGATAAGAGATCGCCTATCCCTACGCAAGTAGTCTCGAACGAGGAGTATTTACCTAGGCCACAAACCAAACAACAAAAACAGGTTGAAGAGCTTATTCAATCTCTAGCCACTAAGTACAGTAAGACTGCTGGATTATCGAGAAGGGATTTTTTGAAAACGGTCAATGGTATGGCTGTTGCCTTCACCGCAATGAATCAAGTTTTTGGTGAATATTTTGAGGTACAAGCTGAAGAAATGATCGATGAATCAGCCATTAAAGAATTATGGCCAAAAAATGAATTTATTTTTGATGTCCAAACGCATCATGTTGCCACAGGCAAAACGGAGCCTCTTGGGTTTAGAGTAATGGCATGGCCATTTAATAAGGAATTAGAAGGCAAGAAACCTCAAAAAGATGATCTTAAATTTAATAATTACGTCAAAGAAGTCTTCCTAGACAGCGAAGTATCTGTAGCCTGCCTCAGCGGAATTGCCTCAAAAGTTCTTGATACCATGAACGGTGATGAGATGGTGGAGGCGAGAAATAATATAAATGCAATGTCGGGCTCTCAGCGAATGGTTTGCCATGGTCCAATAGCGCCTTATACTCCTAATTTTTTAGAGGAGGCTGAAAGACAGGCGCTGGATCTCAATATAGATGCATGGAAGTTTTACACCGGAGTTTTCGATATGAACGGTGAATACAGCTGGCGGATGGACGATGAAGAATTAATTTATCCGTTTTATGAAAAAATAAAAACTTGGGGCAAAAATATTGTTTGCGCTCATAAGGGGTTGCCTTTCAGAAAGCCAAGACCCGGTGAGATTGATTACACTCATCCAAGAGATATCAAAAAAGCATCGTTAGATCATCCGGATTTAAATTTTGTCATCTATCACTCAGGATTCAGAGATCAACATATGAACCTACCTCCTGAAGATTTATATATCGATGAAAATGCTTATATGCCCTACACCACTGATATCTGTCAAGACAGAATAGATAACCCAGGGATGACCAATGTCTATATGGAATTAGGCACCACATTTGGTCACACGGTAATTACACATCCAAAAATATGCGCTCATTTATTAGGACAAATCATTAAAGCCTTTGGAGTGGATCATGTTCTTTTTGGAACAGACTCGATATGGTGGGGCTCACCTCAATGGCAAATCGAAGCTTTAAGAAGATTCCAAATTCCAGAAGAAATGCAAGAGAAATTTGGTTACGCGCCTATTACTGAAGAGGATAAAGCAAAAATCTTTGGTCTAAACTCGGCAAAGCTCTATGGAGTGAATGTTAATGAAACGAGACAACAAATTGCTAACGATCGGATGTCGCATTTAAAAGAAGTCTATTTGGCTGAAGGCGGATCACCAAGCAACAATATTTACGGCTGGGTATTGGGTTAACTCAGTAATCTTCTCGAAGAGGAATGGATTTACCTTCCATATGATCAACCTCTTCTAAACTCAGAATTTTTGCAATTGTAGGGGCTAGATCTACTTGATGAACGGGTCCTAAATCTTGTTGCTTAATTGCTGCGCCCATTGCATAAAAGATTCCCCACATATCCGGCATATCTGGAGAGTACCCATGCATCCCTTTAGGTCCGTTGTTACCGCTACTTGAGAACATATTAGGCGCTTTAGTTATCAAAACAAGATCGCCCGTTCTTGTGGGGTGATTGAGATGAAAAGACTCAGGAAGATCCTTCCTATCAAACACAGTGATTTCTTCTTGTTGTGAAAAAATTTCTTTAGCTCTTTCTTTATCATTTTCATCTAGAAATATATGTGCAATAGCTGGCCCAGATGACACTGTCATTTTGATCTCAGATGCTTCGACTATTTCTCTCAATTGTATGTAATTAGATACCTCTGTCATTCCATGATCACTTAAAACAAATAGTGTGATGTATTCCCAACCGTCTCGCTTCTCAATCTCGTCCAAAAGTGATCCAAGGAGCTTGTTTTGTCTTTGGATTTGGAGGTCTATAGAAGGTCCGCTTGGACCATCTTGATGGGCAATGGTATCCGTACCATCCCAATAGCTCATAATCAATCTGGGTCTATCTTCACCCTCGATATCTAGCCACTTTGCAATCTGTTTGATTTTTGTTTCTTCGCTAACGTTTTCATCAAAGGGTGCCTTTCGATAAGTTGCGCCAACATTGTTCCAGTCTGTTTCTGAGCCCACCCAGAAAAAAACAGCGACTGGAATGCCCGCCTCTTCCGCTAATACCCAGATCGGCTTAACATCAATGAGATCTCCCTGATCTGGATAATTAAAATACCCTTTCTCACGATCATAAAAAGAGTTGTGTAGAATGCCGTGTTTATCCGGGTGAACACCCGTCGCTAAAGAAACATGACCAGGATAGGTTGTTGATTGGTAAACAGGGATCAGATGGTCAGCTCTGACGCCTTGCTTTTCAATGTATTCAAAAGAATCAACCTGATGAGTTTTCCAAAGATCGTGCCTAATCCCATCCATAGAAATCACAATAACCGTGGGTTCTTTTGCAAAACCAATGGAAGCATATAAAACTATGCCAACAAATAAAGAAAGCTTTAGTGATGATCTCACTTAACTATTTTGGTTTTCTAAATTTCAGAGTAAATCGATCGCTTTCTCCAATCTCACTATACTGTTTCTTTTCCTCTTCATTTAAACTAGCGAAAGTTGGAGGAAGGGTCCAAACCCCTTGTCTGTGATCTTTGGTATCTTTAGGGTTCGCATTAATTTCAGAAGATGCTTCAAGAATAAACCCTGCAGATTCAGCAAGTTGAATCATGAATGCCTCATTAACGTAACCAGATTTAGATTTAGGATCTTGTGGAACCGAAGGATTACCTCGATGCTCGACAACACCGAAAATACCTCCGGGTTTTAAAACATCATAGAATACACTCATTGCATTCTCTTCCTGGCCTCGTGCCATCCAATTATGGACATTTCTAAAGGTAAGAACCATATCGACACTATCCGATTCTGCGATTTCAACACGATCGGGTAATTCAAAGATGCCATGCCTTACATTGCCATATAAATCTGGGTACTCAGACAATTTACTTAAAAATATTGGTGCGAATCTGACAAAGGGTTGTTGATCCGTATTTAAGTCATATGAAGCAGTAATATATTGCCCTGACTCATTCAGGTAAGGCGCCAGGATTTCTGTATACCAGCCTGCTGATGGCCAAACTTCTACAACCGTCATGTCTTCTTTGATGCCAAAAAATTCTAATGTCTCTTTTGGGTTTCGGCTAACATCTCTGGCTTTATTTTTATCTGATCTGTGTTCACCAGTAAGGACATCATCTAATGAATGAGCCTGAATGGATGAAACATTTTGCAAGCAAATAAACACAGCCAATGAAATTAAAAAAGTTTGTAAAGTTATTCGCATTTCTTTCTCCTAAAAAATAATTACTCTGCTTTCTTCCTCGTTACGACAGCTAAGATTGGAGCCAAAATTACACCTGCAATAAATCCTCCAATATGGGCTCCGAAAGCTACTCCACCATCAGAACCTGCATTTGCTCCATTTATTAACTGAAGCACGAACCAAAAAATTAATACTACAAAGGCTGGTAATTTTAATATTTGTATAAAAAAACCGAAAGGGATAGCTACTCTTACCTTCCTTTTGGGAAAAAACACTATATAAGCTCCTAATACGCCAGAGATTGCCCCGCTCGCACCTATCATGGGTATCGTAGAAGACGGGTCAGGCAATGACTGGCTCATTGCTGCAACAATGCCGCACACAAAATAGAATATGATGAAGGCAGGCTTCCCTAAAATATCTTCAATATTATCCCCAAATATCCATAAATAAAGCATATTGCCAATTAAATGCATAAACCCTCCATGCAAGAACATTGAAGTAATCAATGTCATTTCTGGGCTAACCCACCTTAAGGCTGGAGGGAGAGTAGCGCCTTGCAGAAGACTTGCTGGAATAACGCCTAAAGCTAGAATAGCTTGTCGCCCTCCGCTACCCAATGATAGCTGCCATAAAAAAATCAGAACGCATAAAACAATAAATGTAATTGTAATTACTGGCTTAGACCGGGTCGGGTTTTCATCGGCTAGAGGAATCATAAATCAATAGTTACAGTTAGGTTTTTTCTCAACCTGATTATAAAGCATTAGTGCATCTGACAACTGACTGGCGAGTCCATTGATTCTGCTTGTTGAGGATGGATGAGTACTGGCAAATTCAGGTATTCGTTGTTCTTTGTCCTTCTCCTTCATCTTCTTCCATAGACTCATGCTTGCTATTGGATTAAAGCCGGCCTCAGCCATAAAAATAATCCCTTGTTTATCTGCATCTGTTTCTTGCTCTCTGGCGTATGGCAAATTCAGGCCATAAGTTGCCATAACATTTGACATGGTATTGATGGCATTAATTTTGTTCTGCGTTTCATAAAGATCTGATTGAGTATAGATTGGTTTGCTAGCAATTTTGCTGGCGACCACTGCTGTCCCTATCATAGCGCCCACTTGAGTTCTCATAGACCGTTTAGCACGCTCATAACTGTGTTTTTCAGTCACATGGGCTATTTCATGGCCTATAACAGCGGCTAATTCATCTTGGTTGCTAGCAACATCAAACAGTCCTGTGTTAACTCCTATCTTACCTGCAGGAAGAACCACGGCATTTGCTGTGGGATCTTGAAAAACCTCAATATCCCAATCAAAACTTTTAAAGGGCTCGTCCAATTGTTTAATGATATTTTTTGCCACACATCGAACCATCGTTCTCTTCGTAAGGTCCCTTGAGATTGGCACAGAATTGACCATTTGCTCCCATTGTTTTTCTGATTCAACTTGAATTTCCCTCTCACTTACTAGCAATGCAGCATTTGATGTTATTGGTGCGATGAAAAAGAAGATTAAAATAAATGCAGATAATTTTTTATTTAATTTAATCATCCCTCTCTCCATGGAGCCTTTTATAAGATTGATCAGCACGATAACTGGATCGAATCAATGGCCCTGCAACAACCTCTTTTATGCCAATTTGATGGCCGAGAAACTCATACTCTTGGAATTTTCCTGGACTGATATATTCTTTCACTGGGAGATGATTCTTCGTCGGCCTAAGGTACTGACCCATTGTAAGAATTTCTATCCCACTGTTGTATAGGTCTGTCATGGCTTGCTTAACCTCTTTGAATGTTTCACCTAAACCAAGCATCATCCCTGATTTAGTTGTAAAGCCTTTATTTCTAGTGTATTCAAGGACTTGCAGAGTCTGTTGATAGCCAGCTCTAGGATCTCTTACTAGTCCAGTGAGTCTCTCTACAGTTTCTAGATTTTGTGAAAAAACATCCAAATCGGAATCAAGCAGAATATCTAGATCTCTTGTTTGACCTCGAAAGTCAGGTGACAAAACTTCCACAGTAGTTTTTGGTGATGAGGCTTTGGCAGCAAGGACGCAATTTGCAATGTGTGATGCACCTCCATCTTCTAGATCATCTCGATCAACTGAGGTGATCACAACATAATCTAAATTCATATATTTAATTGTTTTAGCAATATTTCCTGGTTCATTTGGATCAAGCCAACCGTTTGGGTTACCCGTATCCACTGAACAAAAACGACAAGCCCTTGTGCAGACATTCCCAAGAACCATTAAGGTTGCGGTTCGGTTATTCCAACATTCTCCAATATTAGGGCATTTTGATTCTTCGCAAACAGTACTAAGCTGATGATCATGAACCATTGATTGTAGTTCAAAATAATTTTCACCGTCTGGAAATGGCACCTTATACCAGTTTGGTTTTTTCAAAAGATCTTTTTGAGAGTCGATTACTTGAACCTTAATGCCATCTTTAATTGCAACAATACCGTTCTCACTGAGGTACTTTTTTCCGCTATTTGCTTTTCTTGGTAAGGTTTTGTTCATAATTTGATAAACAATTAATCGTAATGATTATATTCCTAAAAGGTTCTTATAAATATGATAATAATCTGAATATTCAAAAAATATTCCGATTATGTTGTTATTTTACAACAATTAAGGCAAGTTATTTCATTCTAAAGTGGCATATCTATTGAAAGTTTGGATAGAATGTTCGCCATGTTAGTTACAGTTTTATTGGTAACTTAGTATTTCTGTAACTCATCACCACTTTTACGGGATAGATTATAAGTATCCTGTAAAAGTTAATAATCCTTAATTTAAGGGGGAAAATGTAATGAAAAAATCTAAGTTGAATGGTTGGTTTGATAGATCTCTTTTAGGTCTTTCAATACTAGCTATAGCTCTTGTTAGTTCACCAGTTACACTGGCTCAGGACGAACAAGCAGCCAGCGGAGATGTTGAGGAAATTACAGTTACAGGTTCTCGTATTAAAAGAGATACGATCAACTCTGCATCTGTAGTAACCACAATTACCGCTGAAGATATCGAAGAGAGTCAAGCATTAATTCTTGCTGACGCTCTGAGACTGTCGACTTACAATACATTTGGATCATTTGGACCGACCGCTGGTAGTAGCGCTATGTCTAATGCCACTGTAAGTGTTAGAGGACTAGGTTCTAGTCGTACTCTTGTTCTTATGGACGGCAGAAGAATGCCAGGTTCACCACATCTTGGTGGTGCTGGTGCGGTTAATATCAATATGATACCAACTGTTGCAGTTGACAGAGTGGAGATTCTTGCTGATGGCGCCTCATCCGTTTACGGATCTGATGCGATCGCAGGGGTTATTAACGTAATTACCAAAAAGAATTTCGATGGATTACAAGTTCAATATCGAAGAGGTGACCGAGATAGAGATGACGGTGAAGAAAATTCAGTATCATTGATATACGGTTCTTCTAACGATAAGGGCTATGTCACTCTCATGTTAGAACATGACATCAGAGACGAAATCTACTTGAAAGACAGATGGTACACTGCAGCGAGAGCTTCTGACCAAAATGGTGACGGTGTTATCGATTTATAT
>CAZLQT010000001.1:0-10707 GCA_964561815.1 uncultured Woeseia sp. | reverse complement strand
CTGAAGACATTGAATTAACAGTTGGCCATCAAGTCAATAAATTCTATGGAACAGACATTGGTCGATACTATCTCGATTATGCAGGTCTAGATTCAAATCTATACAACGATGTAGCGTTTGGTTCTGAGACAGGTCTTTTTGCTTTAGCAGCGACGACTGTTGTTGAATACGACAACCATTATGAAAAAATGGATGCCGTGGTTCAATTCAGTAATGTTATGGACCTACCTGGTGGATCAGTAGACGTCTTACTTGGTTATGAAACCTTTGATAACAGATATTCTGCTCAATACGACAAACACTCAGAAGGTGGCTTTGTTGGTGGATCAGCAGGTAACTCTGGTACAGGTGTACGATCAGTAGATTCATTCTTTGGTGAAGCAATCTTTCCTGTCATGGACGGGTTAGAATTAAACGCTTCATTTAGAAGTGATGATTACAGTGACGTTGGATCAAGCGAATCCTTTAAATTTGGACTTCTTTGGGACGTAGCAGTTGGTACAACTCTAAAAGCAAACTACGGTGAAGGTTTTAGAGCACCATCTATGGACACCCTTTACGGTGTTACTACCTTTAGTGCAAACACAGCGTATGACTATAAAGCATGTGCTGCGGCTGGAGTATCTACAACTGGTTGTGCTTCTAAACAAATCTCAACCTTGATTGTTGCAAACTCTGAACTAGGTGCTGAAGAATCAGAAGGTATAACTATAAGTTTATCTCATGATTTCGGTAGCTGGAACTCTGCACTTGAAGGGCTTACAGCGCGTTTAGATTACTACGACATTGAAATAGCAGGAGCTATTGTAAGTGCTGGTACTCAAAGTGTTATGTGGACTGACTTCATTGGCGGGTCTTTATTGACTAACAATGTTGAGTTCTATGACTCTGCAGGTATTGGTAATGACGGTAGTGCAGCTGGTAACCCTGTAGGAAGTGGCTCTGTTGGCGACGCATGTCCAGCAGGCGCAGCTTACTATAAGAGACTTGGTATATCTGACTCAATCTACTCAATCAGAAGTTGTGCTAATGACAGAATCGACTATGTCGGTGCTAGTTATGCCAACGCTGGTAGTATAGCTGTAAGAGGTTATGATATCTTTGTGGGATACACTAGAGATATCGGTCCAGGTTCAATGGATATCAGTCTTGATTACTCCAACATGACAGATTATGACACTGATGCCTACACTGGTAGTGCACGTCAGGTTAATAATATTGGCTTCAACGGTACTCCTGAAAATAGATACAACCTAAGTGTTGGCTATCGATGGGGTGACTTTGGTGTTGTTGTAACCAACAGACATATCGGTGATTATATGCAATCTTCTGAACCAGAAGAGATTGGCGGTGAATTAACCGGTGGTCTAATTAAAGCTGGTAATACTCAAGATGAATACGATACCTATGACATACAAGCATATTATAATGCTGGTAAGTGGGGTAAGATCTCATTGGGTATTCAAAATGCTTCAGACGAAGATCCGTTGCCTGATAATGGCGGTCAAAACTATGACGCCTATACAGGTCTATACGACAATAGAGGAAAAATTACCTATCTTAAATGGAAATTAGACCTCTAAGAGAATTTATTTCTCAAAGGAAAAGGGCGATATTTTATCGCCCTTTTTTTTATCGATTTATATAATATCCAAATGAACCTCCGAATTATTAGCTATTTTTTAATAGCATGTTTAGTCCTTCCATTTAAAGCAGTCCCATTTGCTGCTCAAGATCTAATATCAATTGAATCTTTAAGCTATGAAGAAAAATTGATTCAAATCAAAAAATCTAATGGGAGCATAATAAATATCAAGGCTTTAATAGCTGACAATAAAAAGAAAACAACCCAAGGGCTTATGTTTGTTGAATCAATGCCTGAAGATGTTGGCATGCTCTTTGTGTTTGAACCTTCAAGAAGAGTATCGATGTGGATGAAAAATACACCTCAAAGTCTAGACATTTTATTCATCCAGTCAGACGGAACAATCATTAATCTAGCAAAAAATACTACTCCCTATTCTTTAAAAAGTATCTCCTCTAAAGGAAGAATTAAATGGGTTCTGGAACTAACGGCTGGGTTTTCAGAAAAACAGGGTGTTCGCGTAGGAGATAAGTTAATTTTTTAGACTCTTAAAGAGGTCCACGCCTTAGAATTGTCCACCATCTGGCTATATTAATCAGACTCATCAGCGATCCTGCAACATAAGTTAAAGCCGCTGCAGTTAATATCTCTCTTGCAAAAACGTCATCGCCCTCTTTTAAAATATCCCCTTCCTCAAGCATCGGTAGAGCTCTGCTAAAGCTTGCATTCCATTCTGTCGGCAAAGTTACTAGATGCACTAGTGTGCTCATACCCATAGTTAGGAATCCTCCTATTAGCATAATAATTCCAGGGCCAGGCAATCTTGTGATCAAAGTAACAATTGGTGCAGCCATTAAAATTAAAGCACCAAATCTTTGAGCGGGTCCCATTGTTTTTACCAACATGGTTCTCAGTCTAAAAGGGAGATAACTCGTTGAATGTTGATGGGCATGGCCAACTTCATGAGCAGCAACAACAATAGCGGTAAGTGAGTTAGACTCCATTTTATCATTAGTTAAACGAACAGTTTTAGACTGAGGGTCATAATGATCTCCTATCTCTGTAGTTTCAACATCAACTTTTTCTAAATTTAATGCTGCCAGCAATTTTTTTGTAAATTCTTTTCCGCTATAGGGATAACGATCAGAAGGAGTGCTGTACTTCTTCATGGTCCTTTGAACCCATAATGATGGAAGGGTAACAAAAAGGACTATAATTAAAAAAAGAACCAGGTAGCCCATGAATTAGCTACTGAACACGCTTGACTTTAACTCTCGAATTATAGCCTTCAACCGATAGTCTAAATCCCCCAAAAACGGCTTTCTCTATAGTCACTCTTGGATTATTCATAGAGACTTTCAAGAAGCCATTTCCAGATTGTCTCCAAACTTGTCCGTTCTCAAGCCGAAACACTGTATCGCCAGTCCATCCGTCAAATTGCCCGATGATCCTTGAGGTAATCTCACTTGTTTCATCTTCATTAACTTTGCCAAAGCTATCAGAGGATTGATTATTCTGTGTTTGAGCGACGACTGCTGGTGTTTCGCTTTCTACATTAGAGCTAGCTTGTTGCTCTTGTCTTTCAGGCCTATTATCTCTTGCCCGTCTTTGAAAAAGAGATCTACGTTCTGGTTTAGCAGCAGGTTGTGCTGAAGTTACTTGAGGTGCCTTCGCGAGCCTGTCATAACATTGAAGTCGAATAAGAGAGACGGTAATTTCAGAACATTCTTTTAGTTCCTCATCTAATGTCTGACTATTAACTAGATCTACTTTTACGAAGATTAAACAGAAAATGGCGCTGCATAAGAAGAATTTGGATTGTTTTAACATGGCATTATTTAATTTTTTTTTCAATCATACATTGACTTAATGGCAGTGCAATCAAAATGTGAATTAAGTGATAAACTCTTAGTGTCCGGTGAATAATGTTGTATGTATACAACATATGATCTTTATTTTTAATAAAATCATGGATTTATTTATCTATGTTGCAGGTTCTTCTCAATAATTAAACTTGCGAAATAGGGCTTAATAACTGAAAATAAGTTTTAAGACTCATTGAGAATAAACACATTTAACGATTTGTTTAAAAATCACTGACTCTAATACATTTAAACAACCTTAATATGAGGAACAGAATGAAAACGATTCTACTTGATAGAGTGAACGGTCTTTTTGTCTCTTTTTGTGCAATGGCAGTGTTATTCGCAATGCCAGCTTTCGCACAAGATGAAGATGAGGATGCTGCAGAACTCGGAAGAATTGAAGTCACTGGTTCTCGATTAAATCAAACTGATATAGAAACAGCTAGTCCTGTAACTGTTATCACGAGAGAACAAATCGAGCTATCAGGTTTTGCCACAGTTGCAGAAGTACTTCAAACAACACCTTACAACTCCTTTGGTTCGTTCAAAGAAACCTCCGGTTACGCAAACGGACAAGCTGTTGTAAATGAAATTTCACTACGTGGTTTAGGTTCAGCTCGAACTCTAGTCCTGATTGACGGACGAAGAATTGCCAGTACTGGTGGTTCAGGTGGTGCTGCTCAAAACTTAAACCAAATACCTACAGCTATTGTGGAACGAGTTGAAATCCTGCGCGATGGTGCGTCAGCGATTTACGGTTCAGATGCAATTGCTGGTGTGGTAAACATTATTACAAGAAAAGATTACGATGGAATGGATATCAATCTAACTTCAGGAAAACCTGATGCTGGTGGAGCCGATTACACCAGAGTTAATATGACTGGTGGTATCTCTAATTCCAAAGGTAACATGTATTGGACGCTTCAACATTATGATCGAAGACCTCAATACTATCGTGATATCGAATACGCTGCGCATGCCTATAACTATGATTATTTTAGCTCATTTGGTTACCCAGGATCTGCCTACATAATTGGCAGTAATGTAACTGGCGGTTACATTGTAGACCCAAGATGTCCTGAGAAACCTGTTGGCGGTGCCGGTGATGATGGTACAAACAGTAACCCAACCTTCCCTAACTCATATCGTTGGGGCGGCTCAGAAGGCGGCAATGCTGCTGGTCGATGTGGTTACGATTTCGCCCAAGATATCATTTCTATACCAAGAGCTAAGCGAAATGCTTTCTTAATGAAGACAAGTTATGACTTGAGCCCTGATGTAACCATGAATGCGGTTTTGATGTTATCTCAAAATGATTCAGATTCTAGGTTTGCAGGTACTCCAATAACTTCGCCTTATCCAACTATGGATGCTGATAATCCTAATCACCCTTTAAAAGCTTACGGAATTGATTGTGTTGTCAATAATTGCGGTACTGCTATTCTCTTGGCACGATCAGTGCCTAATGGTACTCGTGATAACACTGTAACAACTGATATCCAAGATTTCAGACTTGGCTTTGAAGGAGTACTGGATGCTATGGGTGGTTTGAACTGGGAGTTTAATGTTCAAGTTATTAATAACGATACTGATAACATGACACAGAACCTAGTTAATAAAAGCTTGCTACAAGCATCACTAGATGCTGGAACGCTTGACCTTTGGAGTGTCAATGGCACGCCGCTGGCAACTGTTCAATCGCAAATGCAACAATTTAATCACACTAAAATGTACCAAGCTGACCTTAAGGGCCAGACTGTAGATTTCATCATGGATTTTGATATTGGTGAACTTGCTGGTGGTGCAGTTGGCATGGTTATTGGTGCTGAATACAATCACCTTTCTTTCCAGCAAATTAATGACCCTGCTTCAAACGCACTCATCATTGCAGGAACAGCAGGCGGTGATAATATTCAAGCAGAAAGACACAGAAAATCTGCCTTTTTTGAATTGGGTCTTCCTTTCACTGAAAAGTTGAATGTTAGTGTTGCTGGTCGTTATGATGATTACAGCACTACTGGAATTGGTAGTAGTTTCTCACCTCAAGTGACTCTTGCATACAGGCCAACAGATTGGATCCTGCTTAGAGGCACCTATGGTGAAGGATTCAGAGTTGCAGCTATGGATGAAATGTACGGCAACCAATCAGAGAGTTTCCCATCAGGGATTGATATTGTGGGTTGTGCTAATGGAGTGGCTGTTTGTACAGCAACTCAATATCGAGCACTCTACGGTGGTAACCCAGAGTTAGGGCCTGAGGAATCAGAACACTACACTTTTGGTGCTGTCTTCGCTCCACTGCCTAATTTAACTCTGCAACTAGGATTCTGGCACACCGAATACTCAGGCTTGATTACAACTTCAAGCATTAACCGTGAGTTTTCTGCAGAAGCTGCTGGCCTAACTAACTATGTTGTCCGATACGGCCCAGGTGAAGAAGGTCCAGCCGGAACGGTTAGGTATATTTCGCTTCAGTACAACAACTTTGCTGGAGTAGAAGCAGAAGGTCTTGATTTTGATATCTCTTATGTCATCGACACAGAAAATATGGGTCGTTTTGATATGGGTATCAATGCTGCGAAATACACAAAATATATAGTCCAAACTTATCCTGAAAGTCCATTGATTGAATATCAAGGTCAAATGGGATTACCTGATTTGAGGTTAAATCCTCACATCTATTGGGGTAAAGGAGATTGGAGCGCTGCGCTTACAGGTTACTATATGGCAGGGCAGGAAGAAGAATATGGTTCGGATATCTACTCGGTAGGTAGCCATATGGAAGTTGGCCTTCAGGTTAACTATCAACTTCCTTGGGATGCATCAATTACGGTTGGTGCTCTTAACTTGACCAATGAGGGGCCTGAACTGAACAGTGACTGGTATGGATGGGAACCATTTGACTTCACACTCTATGATACGAGAGGAAGAACGGTTTATATTTCATACTCACAAAGCCTCTAATTTAAGAGTTGCTTAAATGTATTGAGAGCGGGCGAAAGCCCGCTCTTTTTTTTAAGTGATACTGGCCTTTAGCTCAATTGCTAAAGCCTTAGCTTTTTTAGTCTGCTTAGCGCTCATCCGTTTCTTTAGATCCAGCAGAAGACGTTTCGCGTAACCAATTGCAAAACGTTCACCAAATTCATTAGAGCTCAAAACATATTTACAGTTAGGTATTGTTTTATCAATCTCTTCGCTTTCTTTTTTGAAGGCCTTTTCTAAATCTTTAAATTTTCTATCATCAACCTTTTCAGAAGCTATTAACAACCATGCATAGGCCTTAACAAGGTTCTTTTTAACCCCTTTTGCATCGCGGTAAGACAATCCCAGGCCCACTTGAGACCGAGTATGCCCCTGAAGGGCGGCTTGCTCATACAGCTTAAAGGATGTCTCATAGTTCTTTCTAACGCCAGTTCCATACCTGTAAAGCCTTGCAATTCCATTGATTCCATCTAAATTGCCCTTCTCTGCTACCTTTTCATACCAAGCTTTGGCTTTCTTAGCATTTAAAGGAACCACTTCACCACCCATATACATTTCAGCAATTGCAAGCTCAGCTTTAGTAAACCCCTGATCTGCTGCTTTTGACATCCAAGCAAACGACTGCTTGTAATTTCTTCTAAAATCACCATGTCTGGTTCCCGAATACAAAAAACCCAAAGACATTTGAGCCCGCGGATCGCCTTTCTCAGCATAGATACTACAAACATTAATGGCCTCAATGCACTGATTTTCTTTAATTAACTTTAGGCAATCTGTAACTGATTCATCGCTATTAACATTGAAAGAGATTAATAAGCAGACAATAAAAAAACGGGTTAGATATTTATTCATGAAAAATATCATATCAAATTTTTTACTATGGATTTATCCCTCGATGAGGTGCCGCATCAATCTTCTCTATTGAGTCTGATGAGGATATGCTCGACCAATCAGAGCCCTCGGATAAGCCAGGCAAATTAATCGATGAAGTCATTTGGTATTTTCTTCTTAATACTCTAATAACAACATCAGCTTGAAACACATCATAGTTTTGGTAATCACCAATCTGTATCGATTTCTTCATAATTGATTGCTCATCAAGATTCTTGAAATTCTTTGTTTTGAATTCACCAATGCTCAAGAAACGCTCACAAGATCCGTCCTGAAGAGGATCTATCTCGTCACACTGAGAACCTTTTTTTAAAATTTTTCTTGCCTCGGAATTATTTTCTATAATGATGAAAAATCTGAAGCCATTTAGCAGAGCTACCTCAGCTGAACGAAGCAAAGTGTAGTCAATGACTTTTTCTTGTTCAGCTTTTGAGTTAGTTATCCACTCATGTCCAACATAACCGATTTTATAAATACCCTCTTCTCTATCAACCACTTCATCTGAATATCCAATCAAATCATCAAAGGGTTTGTAAACTGAAGTGGTGCATGCGCTTAAGAATAACAAGCTTGTTAAAAACAACATTTTCATTTCGTCGATACTGGACCTTATTGAGTTTTTTAGCTATGGTACCATTCTTCATATATGCAAAGGATTTAATATGAAATATTTGGTTTCTCTTTTAATTATACTTTTCAGTGTAAATGTGTGGTCAGTTGAAAAGTTCCCTGTAGAACATTTCTTCAAAAACTCTGCGATGTCGTCTCCTGCCTTATCGCCTGACGGCCAACATCTAGCTGCCTTAACACCCTTAAATATTGCCAAAGAAACTGTTGCTCAATGTAAAAATAAAAACAGAAGAAAAAAATCAAGATCAGGCGTAGTTGATTTTTGCGATGTTAGCAGAAGAAACATCGTGGTCTTTGATTTAGGTGATCCCAATGCAAATTGTCAAAAAGGTATTATTTCTGAATGTAAAAGAGTGAGAGTCACACAATTAAGTCAACAGGATGTTTCAGGTTTTGAATGGGTTAATAACGATCGAATTATGTTTCAAACCGGTGGCGACCAACTCAACACCAACGGTGCCATAGACACCGTTGGCATTTATGCTGTCAACAAAGACGGTACTCAACCTAAACAATTGGTTAAACCGGAAGATGCGCTGACCAACAGTAAAGTTATTCAAACCAGACTTCTTAGTCTGCTCCCATTTGACCCAGAGCACATTTTAGTCATGCGAAACGATCGCAAAAGGTATTACATGGATGTGTATCGAATGAATATCTACACCGGCAAATTTAACCGTGTCTTAACCCCTCCGGGACCTGTGGTAGGCTGGGGCGCTGATAATGATGGTGTCATTCGCTTTGCGGCCATGCAAGATGAAAACTCTCTTAACTATGAAACTCAAATCATGTATAGAGCGAATGAAGATTCTGAATGGGAGGAAGTAGATCGTTTTGAAGGTCTGCAAAACGGTTGGGGTGCCGTGGGTTTCACTGAAGATAATGAAAAAATATTTGTTACTTCAAATCTGGGACGTGATACCTTCGCCTTGAGCATATTCGACCCAGAGACTGGGGACATGGAAGATTTATTTGAAAATGAAGGAACAGATGTTCAGCGGATCGGATTTACGCCCACAGGCGAACCAATAACAGTGCTCTATAACGACATCGATACCAAGCCACAAAGACATTACATTAACAATCGATGGGAAAGCATTATTGAAGGACTAAAACAAGCATTCGGTGTTGATTATGTAGGTATTGTCTCGATGAGTGAATACGCTGAGAAAATTATTATTAGTGTTAGCAGCGATACAAACCCGGGAGAATTTTATTTATATGACACCATAAAAAATACAGTCTTTTTTCTCGGTTCCTCCATGCCTTGGATCGACTCAAAAACAATGTCTCCAATGAAACCGATCGCTTTCGAAGCAAGGGATGGTGAGACCATTTATGGCTTTCTAACGGTCCCCTTAGATTCTGATGGAAAAGACTTGCCGTTGATTATTAATCCTCATGGGGGGCCTTTTGGAATTCAAGACGTTTGGCGATTTAACCCTGAAACACAATACTTTGCTAATCAAGGCTATGCTGTTATGCAAATTAACTTCAGAGGCTCGGGTGGCTATGGCAAGCGCTATGAACGCATTGGCTATAAACGATGGGGCTTGGAAATGCAGGATGATATCAGTGACGGTGTACAATGGGCCATAGATCAAGGAATCGCGGATGCTGATCACGTTTGTATTTACGGAGCCAGTTATGGCGGTTATGCCACCATGGCAGGGATCACACTTACTCCTGAGTTATATCGATGTGCTGTTAATTACGTTGGGATATGGGATTTGGAAATGCTCTACCGACAAAACGGCCGCTGGGTTGAGCAGATGGATCGCTGGTTTAGAAATCATGTGATCGATGTGAAAAAAGACAAGGAACAGTTACAAAAAACATCGCCTCGCTTCCACATTGACAAGATACAAGCCCCTTTATTTATTGTTCATGGGCGTAAGGATTTCAATGTCAGGATTGAGCAAGCAGAAACACTCATGGATGCCTTAGATGATAAAGGGATACCTTATGAAGTATTGATTAAGAAAGAGGAAGGGCACGGATTCAGATTAGAAGAAAACAGAATAGAATTGTATACAAAAATGGGGGCATTCTTCGAAAAGAATTTAGCCAAGAACTAGTCTAGTCTTACAATAATTCATTTACAGCACGGTCAGCCATACTGATTGCTCCATCTACATAGGCATAACCTCTTGAATCAGAGTTTGCAATGGCGATATTTCCTATACCTTTTCGAGCAATAACATGAGGCATGTTTGGTCCTTCATAGTCTTCGAAGTCGCCATCAAACAACTCATTGTATTCGTAAGCATAACCGTGTGCCCACCGATTGATTGTAATGCCAGCAACATCCTCAACACGAAAATCACTGCCAAAAGCTCCTGCCAGCTGATCTAAAATCAAGTCTTCGTATTCTTGATACGATATTTCTAGTATCCGTTTTCGGGCCTTCATAAATTGTTCTTTATTAGTCAGTCCCTGATTTGGAAATGTACTGCAGTGTGTTAACCATAAAACCACAGGGTCATCTTTTGTCTGAGGGTAGCGAACATCCCCTATACTTACTGGAAAATCTGCCATGATGCGATTAAAGAATGCTTGTGGACAATACAGTCGATAGACCTCATTCTTATAGAGCATCTCCCAATTCCTCATTGCCACTTGGACCCATACCAAAGGGGTTCTCACATTGTGTGCCAATGCTTCTTTCTGAGCTTTTGGTAGCTCAGGACAGATATACTTGGTTACCCTATGATCGCAAGCAAGAACGCATTTTTTAGAACGAATCTTGTAGAG